>JAUICR010000086.1 GCA_030427785.1 Bacteroidia bacterium
TGAATCAGTGCCTTGTTTGGCCTTCATGCCTTCTTTGGCATACATCACAATTCTTCTTGCCACAGCACCAGCTATTTGTTTATAAAGTACCTGGCTGCCGCTCTCAGACTCTACCACCACAGTGGTACGTTCATTCAATAAGCTAGATTTGGGATGCCAGGCTACTAAATAAGCTCCAGGGTGATACTTTGCGTATTTTACCTTCCCAGAAATAGGATACCTGTTTACGTGTACATTTAGTGGCGACATGAAAATACTAATCTGTATGCGCCTGTCTTTAAAGTATTCTTGCTCCTCAATTTCTTCAATTACTACAATCTTACCATCAGCAGGGGCTATTACTTGATTAGGATCGGCATGCGTATGGCGCTTTGGGTTTCTAAAAAATTGTAAAACCAATAAGTAAACGATAATAGAGATTATCAAAGAAATATTTTCAGCGATGTCTGAATCGCTAAGCACAAATACCAACGTATTAATTATTGCCAGAATAAGCATTAGGCGCAAAAGTATCTTTCGGCCCTCGTGATGGATGCGTATCATATAGTTGTAGTTTCTAAAATGCGAAGATAAAAATAGGAGACTGGAAGTACGAAAAATAAACTGTCAAGCCGATCTAATATTCCGCCATGGCCCGGCATCAGTTTACCACTGTCTTTAAGGTTGAAATTTCGTTTTAAGGAGGATTCAAATAAATCACCCAAATTTCCGAAAATAGAAACGATGAGAGCTAAGCCCATCCAACCGTGTAATGGTAGAAAAGGTAAATAATGTTGCATTACTATAGAAGCGATAACCGTAACAATAACACCTCCAAAAAAACCTTCCCAAGTTTTGTTTGGCGAAATACGCTCAAACAATTTATTCTTTCCAAATGCCCTCCCTGAAAGGTATGCGAAGGTGTCATTGCACCAAATGAGAATAAATATAGAGGCCAAAATCCAAGGAAATTCAACACTTGAAAAGATGGATACCTTGGGTAAAAGCATTAAAGGAATACCGACATAAGCAATGGCAAATACACTATGGGTTAATCGTGTAGGGCCTTGATCTGTAAAAAACATAAGCCCAGCAAAAAGTCCTAGCAAGACCAGAACCAGCGCCAAAAGTAAAACAGAAGTGGTAAATGGGTTTAAATCCAGATTGACAAGTAAGATGGATAAAATGATGAGTGCAATAACCGAAGTATTTTGAAGGACGTTGGCTTTTAACCCTGAAAATTTTAGCCATTCTATCACGCCAATTGCGCTAAAGACAATGGCTAGTGCAATTTGGCTATACTGTCCTGTAAAACAAGCCAGCAATACTAATACAACATAGGCCAAGCCGCTGAGGGCACGCACTAGTACATCGTTCATTACAACTGGTCTTCTAGTAAAAGCAAGTAAATCTCCTTACTACATGTAGCACCACCCGCTTCCTCATTGGCAGCTCCTTTTATGGGGCCTTTTATTGTGGTAATTTGTGAAGGAATGTCGTTCTGATACTTGTTGCGAATACCGGTAAGTCCTTCCCTTAAATTTTCCATTATTTGGCTGGTACGTGCTATGGTAATGAAGGTTTCTGGAAGTTCGGTAAGTTTCTTTCCCATCGTTTGCTTAGAGGTGATCATGATACCTCCATTAAAGGAAATTAAAAACTCACATGAACAACAATAGGCATCCGCATCGCTCGGGTTAGTTGTCAGGTTTCTAATTTCAGCGTTATCTAAAATTGCTTGCACATTGGGGTCATTGCAAAAGAAACTTTTTAAACCTGACTCTTGAGCAATACTCCCCAAAAAGCTTAGAGCATCTTTTTCTTTTTCGCAGTACAGAAACTTTCCTCCTGAGGCAGTAAAGTTTTTTACAAATGTTAAATCTGTTGAATCTTTTTCGCTGTCAGTGGAAATTCCTGGCTCCTTATTAACGGGAGACTCAGCGGGTTTGCCGCTGAGTACATTTATAAACTTCCCTAAGAGGCCAATTTTTTTTGAGCTTACTGACATTAATTTTTAAAAGTTGTAGAAGGTCTAGGAGCTTTTGGTTTCCTGTTCTGCTTCTTCCTCTTCCTTTTGTTCAACAATATTGCTATCACTCGAGCTTTCAGTTTTAACTTCTTCGGTTGCTTCTTTCTTTGCTGCCAATGGCTTCACTTCCTCTTTCTGCCATTGTCTTTTTCCAAAAACATCCTCCAAATTTTCCTTAAAGATAACTTCTTTCTCTAGAAGCAAATCGGCCAATACACTAAGTTTTTCCTTGTTGTTTGTTAATAATTCCTTGGCTCTTAGGTATTGAGCTTCAATTATTTTGCTGATTTCTTCATCTATAATTTGTGCCGTTTTTTCGCTATATGGTTTATTAAAACCATAGCCATCGCTATCCTGGCTGTCATAATAGGTTATGTTGCCCAATTTTTCATTCAACCCATAAATGGTAACCATAGCACGAGCCTGTTTGGTAATTTTTTCCAAATCACTAAGAGCACCGGTAGAAATTTTTCCGAATATTATTTCCTCTGCAGCTCTTCCACCTAGTGCAGCACACATCTCATCTAATATTTGTTCGGTATTGGTAATTTGTCTTTCCTCAGGCAGATACCATGCAGCGCCTAACGATCTTCCACGAGGTACAATGGTTACTTTTACCAATGGGGCAGCATGCTCTAGCAGCCAACTTACCGTGGCGTGTCCTGCTTCGTGATAGGCAATTACCTTCTTTTCCTGTTGCGTAATAATTTTGGTTTTCTTTTCTAAGCCTCCCACAATTCTATCTACAGCATCTAAAAAATCTTGTTGGTCAATGGATTTTTTTCCTTTACGTGCAGCAATCAATGCGGATTCATTACATACATTGGCTATATCTGCACCAGAAAAACCAGGTGTTTGTTTAGCCAAAAAGGTAGAGTCTATCGCCTTTGAAAGTTTCAACGGTTTAAGGTGAACTTCGAATATTTCAACCCTTTCATTTAAGTCGGGTAGATCCACATATATCTGACGGTCAAATCTTCCTGCTCGCATCAATGCGCGATCTAACACATCGGCTCGGTTAGTGGCACCTATTACTATTACGTGCTCCTGGGTAGCAAAACCATCCATCTCAGTAAGCAGCTGGTTTAGTGTATTTTCACGTTCATCATTACCACCGCTAAACGAGTTCTTTCCTCGAGCTCTACCAATCGCGTCAATCTCATCTATAAAAATTATAGAAGGAGATTTTTCCTTGGCTTGTTTGAACAAATCGCGAACACGTGAAGCACCTACTCCTACAAACATCTCAACAAAATCAGAACCTGATAAAGAGTAGAACGGAACTTTAGCTTCTCCCGCTACAGCTTTCGCCAAAAGAGTTTTTCCTGTTCCCGGAGGGCCTACCAATAGGGCACCTTTCGGAATTTTTCCACCTAAAGAAGTATATTTTTCAGGGTCTTTAAGGAAAGAAACAATTTCTTCAACTTCCTCTTTAGCACCCTGCAATCCGGCTACGTCTTTAAAAGTGATTTTTACGTTGGTGTTTTTATCAAAAAGTTGTGCCTTTGATTTTCCTATATTGAATATCTGAGCACCAGCTCCGCCAGCACCAGAGTTCATTCTACGCATTATGAAAATCCAAATAGCTATCATCAGAATAAACGGGAATGTCCAGGCCAACACATCGCCCCAATAGTCCTTGCGCTCTTCGTAGGTTGGAATTATTTTTTCCGATTGTAGTTCCGGGTTTCGAGCATAAAAATCCTCAAGATTGGCTCTGAAAGCTTCATCGGGCATTTCGAAAGAATACTGTGGAGCTCCGGCACCAGACATACCTCTATCTTTTATCTCCTTGTATCGCTCCTTATTTTGGATAGCATCTTTTTTAATAAAAACCTGAACTTCTTTCTGATTTACAATCTTAATGTTGGCAACATCACCATTTTGCAACATTTCGGTAAAGTCAGTAAAATTGGTGGTAGTGCTGGTTTTATTAAAACTTCCAAATATTTGAATGCCAATAAATGCAATAAAAATGGCTGCGTATACCCAGTAAAAATTGAATTTTTTATTTGGTTTGCCACCCGATGGCCTTTCGTTTTTATTGTTGCCTTTAGAAAATTGATTCTTCAATTTTCCTTGTTTTCTATCTTTATTTTCCATTTTTCTTGTTGTGCTATTAGAAATTGTTTTCTAATACTGTTACGCGCGCATCACCCCACAAACCTTCCAGGTCATAGAATTTTCTAGTTTCCGATTGAAATACATGAACTACCGTGTTAACGTAATCCATCAATACCCACTCTGAGCTATCCAAACCTTCTACATGCCAAGGTTTTTCATTTTGAGTTTTTTGCACCTCGTCTTCTACACTATTGCTAATCGATCTGACTTGTGTATTAGAGTTTCCCTCACATATCACGAAATAATCGCATACGGAGTTCTCAAGTTCAGTAAGATTTAAGATAGTAATGTTGGAGGCTTTGATATTTTCCATCCCATCTACGATGGACTCTACGAGTGAGGGGAATTCTTGTTGTGCTACTTTTTTATTAGTCATCTACATCTATTGGTACAGCCTGTAAAATTAGCAAATATACAGGGGTTAAAATTATCTTCGCGCTAAAAATAAATTGCGCTATTAAATCCGAATCACTATTTATTGGTCATCAAAACTTGCATTTTGATGAAGTTACATCTACAAACGAAGAACTTAAGAGGATTATCACACAGGGGCAAGCCAAAGAAGGTCTCGTGGTGAGCACCGAATATCAAACATCAGGCCGAGGACAAATTGGCAATTCGTGGGAGTCTAATGATGGGGAAAACCTTTTATTAAGTGTGTATTTAGAGCCAACCTTCTTATCACCTGCCGATTTTTTTCTACTTAATATGTCAGTTTGTCTTGCAGTGGTAGAATCTTTAAATGAAATCCATAATGGTTTTCAAATTAAGTGGCCAAATGATGTACTTTTTGATGGTAAAAAAATAGGGGGCATTTTAATAGAAACAACCATCTCGGGTACTCGAGTGCAATCTGCTATAATCGGAATTGGTTTAAACATTAATCAAAGGACTTTTTTAAGTAATGGTCATTTTAAACCTAGCTCCCTAAGGAATGTTTTAGGACAAATTGTGGATCGCGATTATGTAAAGAGAATACTATTGAACTGTCTTGAATCCAGGTACCTTAATTTACGAGCCGATAATACAGGGCACGAAATACGCCAGCATTATTTTGACATGCTATTTGGTTTTTCTACTCCGGTATTAGCCGGAGTAAGGGGGCAAAGGAAGTATGTGCAAATACAGGATGTATGTGCCGATGGAAGGCTGATAGTACTACATGAAGGTAAACAGGAAAGTTTCTTGTTTAAAGAAATTTCATTTTACCCTTAAAGTGTAGCAGTTTTATCGGCAAGGTTTTCTATAAAGTTTTTAAGCGGACGCTCTACCATCATTTTCAACATGGGGTTGAAGTTACCTTCAAACGAAAACTTGGTTTCGCAACTTGTTGAGTTAATCCCTTTTATATGGCAGCTTAGGCTAAAATCTATTTTGCTACTAGCCGATTTAAATTTGATAAGCTCAGGTTCTACCTGTTCCTGAACAACTAATCTAACCTCGGGCATTCCCTTCAAACCAAATAGAAAAGAGGTGGCATCAGATTCAAATTTTATAACTGAATCGGGCATGGCCTTTTTAAAATTTTTGAAATCTTGAAGTTCTGCAAAAAGGGCTGATGCTGATTTTTGAACCGTTACGGTTTTAGATTCTATTTGCGTTAAGCTCATGGTAGTTTAAATAAAAAGGGAATAATAAGAAACGATTTAGGGTGTCCAGGTTTGAGGGCTTATGCGCCACTCTTTTAAGGTACTTATGGCGGCTTCGTCTATATAGCCTTGTGCATTTGCTTCGTCCAATAAGTGGTGGTAATCACTGAGAGTAACCAAATCACAGTTTGATTTTTCAAAATTATCACTAGCCACCTGAAAACCATACGTAAATACGGCAGCCATACCCAGTACTTCCACATCTGCTTCGCGAAGGGCATCTACAGCCTTTAAGCTGCTACCGCCTGTACTTATTAGGTCTTCAATTACTACTACCTTTTGTCCGGCATCTATTGCACCTTCTATTTGGTTTTTTCTACCATGGCCTTTGGCTTCGGGCCGTACATATACAAAAGGGAGGTTCATTTCTTGTGCTACCAGTATGCCCATAGCAATGGCACCCGTGGCTACGCCAGCTATGGCATCAGGGGTGCCGTACTGAGCTTTGATAGCCTGCACTAATGAGGTGCGTATGTAATCGCGCACTTCAGGAAAACTAAGCGAAATACGATTGTCGCAATAAATAGGAGACTTCCATCCGCTTGCCCAAGTAAATGGGTCGTTTGCTTGTAATTTTATTGCCTTTATTTGCAGCAATTTTGCAGCCGTATTACGGGCTATTTCATTTTCAAAAATCATCCGCCAAATGTATAAAGTTTTCATCAACGATTCGGTTATTAACTTCATTGATAGTAAAGAGAAATTACCCAAAAAGACAAAACCTTTTGAGGGCGAGGAGCAACTCTTGACAATAATTGCCGAGCTGGAAGAAAACCTAAGTACAAAGCACTATAACATTGGTTGTGTAAAACCAAATGAAGTTTGGGAAATGTTTCAAGGTTTGTACAAATCTATTGATGCGGCTGGCGGAGTGGTGTATAATGAAGCTGGCGAAATGCTAATGATTTTCAGGCTTGGAAAATGGGATTTGCCAAAAGGTAAAATTGAGAAAAATGAAAGCCCAGATGTGGCAGCCATGCGAGAGGTTACTGAGGAGTGTGGCGTGCAGGGATTGAAAATAGTAAAAGAACTGCCCTCATCTTACCACACGTATCGTCATAATGGAAAGCGTGTTTTGAAAAGAACGTGTTGGTATGAGATGAGCTGCAATGAGAAAGGACCTTTGATACCACAAACCGAGGAGCAAATAATAAAAGCAATATGGGCTACGCCCGAAGAGGTGGAACAAAATAAGCAGAACACTTACTCGAGTATTCTAACAGTGCTTAACCAGCTGTAAAAAGAAAAAGCCACCTCATTAGTATGAGATGGCTTTCCAGTTGTTCAAATGTTCCATTGAACCAAATATCTTTCTTGCTGTAACGGAAAACTATGCCAATTAGTTGGGGGCGGTAAGAAAAAAAGCAGAAGCGACTTTATGCCTCAACCACACTCGGTACAAATTTGGAGTAATCACCTTCATTACGCATAACATCACGCACGATACTCGAGCTTATAAAGGAGCATTCAGGCGAGGTTAATAAAAAGATGGTTTCTATATCCTGCGCCATTTTGTTGTTGGCTTGAGCCACGGCTTTTTCAAATTCAAAGTCTGCCGGGTTGCGCAGTCCACGTAATATAAAATTGGAATTTTGCTTTTTGCAATAATTCACAGTTAGTCCCTGATAGGTGTCTACTTCAATTTTAGGCTCATCTTTAAAAGTTTGCTTAATCCACTCTACGCGCTGATCAAGCGAGAACATATATTTCTTGCTAGCATTTATGCCTATTGCCACTATTATTTTATCAAATAACGGGAGGCTCCTCATTATTACATCTTGGTGGCCAAGGGTAATGGGATCAAAAGACCCGGGGAAAACAGCGATTTTCATTTTGTCTATTTGTAGCTATGCAACAAATCTAGGGCAAATTATTGCAATCCATAATTCTGTTGGCTCTACTTAGATTGTACTTTTGAAATTCTTCAAACATTGTGCATGGTATTACAGGACATCATAGAGATTTTAGAGGAAGAAGCGAGTGCGGACCACTCTAAATCTTTGAGCTATTATGGAATAGAAACCCAAAAGGCCTATGGTATAAAGCTGCCTGTTTTGCGAAAGCTGGCAAAGGAGATTGGTAAAAATCAAAAGCTGGCGGAAGAACTTTGGCAGCATGAGTACCATGAAGCAAAATTATTAGCGGGGATGATTGCTGAACCCAAAAAGTTTGATTTAACATTAGCCGATAATTGGGTACAGGATATTTATAGTTGGGACGTATGCGATCAACTTTGTACCAATTTATTAGTGAAAACTGATTTTGCCTGGGAGCTTCCTGAGCGCTGGATTCCGAATGAGCAGGAGTTTGTGCGCAGAGCGGGCTTGGCAATGATAGTGGTGTTGCGTATTCATCACAAAAAGGCAAAAGATGAAGAGTTTGAAAAATTCTTTCCTCTACTAAAAGAATACGCAACTGATGAAAGGAATTTTGTGAAAAAGGCGGTAAACTGGGTAATTAGAGAGTTGGGTAAACGCAGTGTAAAACATCATCCAATCATGATGGAATTATGTGAAGAGCTACTGGAAATGAATTCTAAATGTGCCAGCTGGATTGCCAGAGATGCTATTCGCGAATTGGATGGGGAGAAGGTAAGAGCGAGACTTGGTTTGCTGTAATTTACTTACTCTTATCCCCCACAAAATAATCTTCCTTGTATTTAAACATTACATTGAAAGTGGTAAGGCTGCCGTAAATACGAGTGATGTATTGTTGAAGTTCCACTTTTGTTGCGTCATCCATTTCTTTACTCGAATTTATCTTTTGCTCCATTACTCGCACTCTATCTCGCACCATTACTATTTTATGAAAGAAGGTATCAATGGGGATTTCTTTGGATTGGGTTTTATCTCCGGGATGAATTTCGAGTTTTCCTCCTTTCCAGCGCTCGCCCATTTTTACAAGAGGTCCGGCATCGCTCCATCGTTCAAGTATTTCACGCAAGCTACTTTCTACTTCCGAAAAGCTAACTAAGTCCAAGTCAAAGTTTAAAGATTCGATAACTTCAAACTCTGAATCCAATTCAATGGTTTCAATACCAGAATCGATGAAGCTTACAAAATAATGAAGGGCTGTTACATTAGTAATTACTCCTTTGCCATATTCTGGATGATTGATACGTGAGCCCGGTCCGTGTAATTTCATATTCAGTCAAAAAAAAAATTAGGAGCTAAAAATAGTTCGGAATTTCTTATAAAAATGGGATTCAAAAAAAAGAGCCACCTCAAACAGATTGAGGTAGCTCTTTTGAGATAGAAAAGAAGTGTGTTTATTCTTTAATGATTCGGAAGCTTTGTTTTTGTTCTTGGTCGGTAATTAGCTCTATCATGTAGAAGCCAGCTGGCCCCTCAAGGTGGAACTCAAATTTTGAGGCTTTGTACAATTCATAAGTGCTAATAGTTCTACCCATTAAATCCGTTATTCTTGCAGAAACGTGATCCTGGACATTCGGAAATTCGATAAAGAAATTGCCTGTAGTAGGATTTGGGAAGACATGTACTCCATTAAAATCAACGGTTTCAATACCTACAGTGTTAATGGAAAAACAGGCTGAAGTATCTGAGCATCCGTTTTGGGTAACTACTACAGCATAGTCGCCATCGCCTTTAAATTTCGCATCCAGGGTCTGATTTGTTTCACCAGAAATAGGTTGCATCCCATTGGCACAATCTAACCATTGGTAGGTGGCTCCAGTGGTATTGCTACTAAGGTTTAAGCCATTGCGTGTTACGCTTGCATCTACATTATTTACGGTAAGATTAAGTGTAATAATTGAGTCGCACTCGTTTTTGTTCTGAAAAAGGTACTGTGCGGAATTGGTACTACTATGATATGTGTTGCCATCAATCCAGGTGTAGCTGTCGCAAGTGTTTACCACCTCGGTGTAATGATCTGCATAATTTACCGTCAAATTGAGATGTACTACAGAATCGCAACCAGCCTTGTTGGGCAAGGTAAACGTAGCAGTATTATTGTCAGAGGTATACTGGTTTCCATCTATCCAGTAGTAGCTTTCGCAGGCCGTCACTTCATCTACAGATGCGGTGCTATTAATTATGATAAGACTTAGTGTAACTAAAGAGTCACATCCGTCTTGATCAATTAAAGTAACCGTTGCGCTTTTGTTAGTAGAGGTGTACACATTGCCATCAATCCACGTATAGCTGTCACAAGCGGTTACGTAATAAGTGCCTGAGGTCCCGGTACATGGTGCTTCAGATGCCCAAATGCTTCCGATGCTGAACATCGAAAGTAGAGAGTAGAGTAGGGTTGTTTTCATGATTGTTTTTTGTTTAGAGTTTAGTTTTTTCATGATGTTCATTCAATTCAAGTAAAGCTCGGCTTAAAGGCAAGCTACTATCTATGAATAAACAGTTCGAAATTATAAGATTGTACTAAAAACAAAATGCTTAATTCGTTAAGTGTCAATACAGTTTGTAGATTGAAGTCCGGTTTTGGGTAGTTTTTGAAGAAATCCTGTTGAAATTGTTCTTAGCTAGTTGGCTGATGATTAATGAGGAGTATTTATTAAAAAACCAGAAAAAGATAAATCTGAATAAATTTTATTAGCTACCGAACTTTTTGCTTTGTAGTACCATGATTTAGGTAGTTTCATAGGCTGTGATGCTATTGTTACTTTTGCAGCAAATTTTTTTTCCACTGATATTTAAAGAATACAATGAGTAAAAAAACGATGCTCATGATATTGGACGGATGGGGAATCGCTAAGAATCCTCAGGTATCGGCCATAGATAAAGCGCACACTCCATTTATAGATTCACTTTATCATAAATACCCACACTCAAAGCTCGAAGCTTCGGGTAGAGAGGTTGGTTTGCCTATAGGCCAAATGGGCAATAGCGAGGTGGGCCATATGAATCTTGGCGCTGGGCGAGTAGTGTATCAAGATTTGGTGAAAATAAACATGGCCGTTGAAGATGGTACTATTGCTACCGAGCCGGCCTTGGTAGACGCTTTTGACTATGCTCTCCAAAATAACAAGAAAGTGCACTTTATCGGATTACTATCAGATGGCGGTGTGCATTCGCATATAGATCACCTTAAGGGACTGTGCACAGCTGCGGCCGTAAAAGGATTAAAAAATGTATTGGTGCACGCCTTTGCCGATGGTAGAGATACTGACCCCAATGGTGGGTTGAATTATGTGACCGAGCTGGAGCAACACATGGCAAAAACTACTGGGAGAATAGCATCTGTTATAGGTAGGTATTATGCCATGGATAGAGATAAGCGCTGGGAGCGAGTAAAGTTGGCCTATGACCTTATGGTAAATGGAAAGGGCAAGGCTTTTGGATCGGCCCTTGATGCTATCCAAGCTTCTTACTTGGAAGGAATTACAGATGAATTTATTCTTCCGGTCACCATCGCAAACCTAGATTCAACCATCTCAAATACTATAGAAGAAGGAGACGTAGTACTTTGCTTTAATTTCAGAACAGATAGAGGAAGACAGATTACAGAAGCTCTTACACAGAGAGATTTTCATGAACAGAATATGCATAAGCTTGATTTGTATTATGTGACCATGACTCGTTACGATGATACATTTCAGGATATAAAAGTGATTTATGAAAAAGAGAATCTGACTGAAACGCTAGGTGAGGTTTTGGCTAAAGCCGGAAAAAAGCAAATACGAATAGCAGAAACAGAAAAGTATCCACATGTTACCTTCTTCTTTTCAGGCGGTAGAGAGGAGCCATTTGAGGGCGAAACGCGCTTGATGTGCCCATCACCCAAAGTGGCAACCT
This sequence comes from Bacteroidia bacterium, assembly GCA_030427785.1. Classification (GTDB taxonomy): domain Bacteria; phylum Bacteroidota; class Bacteroidia; order Flavobacteriales; family Schleiferiaceae; genus Owenweeksia. Next base: position 11,550 of record JAUICR010000086.1, read on the forward strand.
ATGATTTGCAGCCCGAAATGAGCGCTTATGATTTACGAGATAAAATCATTCCTGAGTTAGAAAAAGGAGAGGTTGATTTTGTGTGTTTGAATTTTGCAAATCCCGATATGGTAGGTCATACAGGGGTAATGGAAGCAGCAATTAAAGCCTGCGAAGTGGTGGACTCATGTGCACAAAGTGTGGTTGAAGCGGGATTGAAAAAGGATTATACCTTTTTGATAATTGCCGATCATGGTAATTCTGATTGTATGATAAATGAAGATGGAACACCTAATACAGCCCATACCACCCAGCCAGTACCATGTTTTTTAGTGAGCAACGATTTTAGCGGAAGCTTAGCTGATGGAAAACTAGGTGATATGGCGCCAACAATATTAGAGCTGATGGAAATAGAGAAACCCGAAGTAATGACTGGAAATTCACTTTTGCAGAAAGGATGATAGACTCAAAAATTATAGCCGTGGATTTTGATGGCACTATAGTAGAAGACAAGTACCCAGCAATCGGTAAACCGATGATGTTTGCTTTTGAAACCTTAAAGATGATGCAAAAGGATGGGCATCGTTTGATTCTTTGGACCTTTAGAGCTGGAAGAAAGTTGGATGAAGCCGTTGAGTTTTGCAAAGAAAACGGTATAGAGTTTTATGCCGTAAATGGCAGTTTTGAGGACGAAGAGTTTGACGCAGCCAAAATGAGCCGAAAAATACATGCTGACCTTTTTATAGATGACCGTAACTTTGGCGGCTTTCCTGGTTGGGGAGAAATCTACCAGGAATTGAGCGGAGATGGAAAAAGACCTGAGAGGGTTGTGAAAAAGAAGAAAGGATTTTTTAGACGATAATGATAAAGTACAAAACAAGAGAGCAAATTGAACTCATGCGTCAGAGTTCACTATTAGTGAGAAAGACATTAGGGATGTTGGCCAAAGAAATAAAGCCAGGAGCGATTCCTAAGAAATTGGATAAACTGGGCGAAGAATTTATTCGTGATAATGGCGGTGAGCCTGGGTTTTTAGGATTGTACGGCTGCCCTAGTACTTTGCTTATTTCTACCAATCAAACGGTAGTGCACGGTTTGCCTGTGGAGAAACCACTGGAAGATGGCGATATTACCAGTATAGATTGCGGGGTACTAATGAACGGCTATTATGGTGATCACGCTTATACTTTTGAAGTAGGAGAAGTTGCTCCTGAAACTAAAAAACTAATTCAAATAACTAAAGAGTCTCTTTATGTTGGTATAAGAGAATTAAAAGTAGGCAAACGTGTTGGTGATGTTGGTTATGCCATTCAACAATATTGTGAAGCACAAGGTTATGGTGTTGTAAGAGAATTGGTAGGACATGGCTTAGGGCGCAAAATGCATGAAGATCCAGAAATGCCAAATTATGGTCGTAGAGGGCGTGGTAAGAAATTTATTGAAGGTATGGTAGTTGCTATTGAACCCATGATTAACGGCGGAACACATCGTGTAAAACAACTAAAAGATGGTTGGACGATAGTTACTTATGATGGAAAACCTAGTGTACACTTTGAGCATGATGTTGCTATTGTAGATGGAAAACCAGAAATATTGTCAACATTTGCTTATGTGCATGAAGCTTTAGGCATTGAAAGTAATGAGGAAGATGAGTTTAGACAAAAACAACTTGTTTTATAAGTATGACTTATAAATTTTCGGAGATACCAGAAAGAAAACTTAGTGAAGGCATAAAAGGTAAATATATCCATACCGCCAATAATACGGTTGGTTATATTACTATTGAAAAAGGAGCTGTTTTACCAGCTCATTCTCATATACACCAACAAATAACTCAGGTAATTTCTGGTAA
>JAUICR010000087.1 GCA_030427785.1 Bacteroidia bacterium
TCCTCCCCCAAAATCATACTTATTGCTGAAATAGACTTGGGCTGAAGAAAAGATTGGTACGAATGAAAGAAGGGATAAAAGGATTTTCATAAATCTAAAATAAACAAACCGCCCATTACCTATACTGGCGCCAATTTCACAATTCTAGCGACAATGCTTATTTAATTTTTGTATAGCCATTTAGTTTTGCTGTAAAACTTTAGCTCATTGTTCAATACTCATATGGCAAACTAAACCTTACTATCTACCCTTTGTAAATATGCTCTAACAAAGGCGGCTAACAACATAAACCCACAGATGAACAAGGCCATGCGGCTAAATAAATCTCCGGCTTGTGAGTAATAGGTGAATTCGCTGTTGGCTTTTAGGGTGCCTCTTAATACCGCTTCTTCTTTGTATTGGGTGGCTTGCGATACATCTCCCCGCTGATTGATAAAACAGGAAATGCCGGTATTGGCAGATCGGGCAATGCTGCGCCTGTTTTCTATGGCACGCAATCGGGCATAGTACAAATGCTGAATATGTCCGGGCGTTTTTCCCCACCAGTCATCATTGGTTATTACTAAAATGATATTAGCACCCTTGCGTACAAAACCTGTTACAAACTCACCAAAGTCGGAGTCGTAACAAATTAGAGGGGCTGCTATGCTGGCCTTGTCATTGGAGGGAAACACCACGGGATAATCTTGTGTGGCCAGGCCATAGGCGGTACCACCCATATTTTCTATCATAGTACCTAATACGGGTTTTAGCACACTGGCAAAAGGCATCATCTCTACCCCGGCTACCATCTTGGATTTATGGTACAGCACGGGGTCTTTGTCATTTTGCAAAAGCAAAGCGCTATTGTACACATCCACATATCCCTGGTTGTTATTAAGCGGTCTGGCTGTGCTGCTTTGTTGGCCATCAGGATAATGCTTTAGCGTGGTGGCGCCACACACTACACTCAGGTTTGGGTATTGCTCAACTGAGGTTTTTAGTAATTGTATGGATGTATGGTTTTCTAGATCATGTTGCCACAGGCCGCCCGGTAGCAATACTTCAGGGCCTACCAAAAAATCTACATTGCTATCTAATTGTGCATTGGCCAGGCGAATAAATCGAATGGCCTGATCTTCATCACTCAGTACAGGCTTCTCGGTATACGTATCAAAATTGGGTTGTACCAATACGATATCTACTCCATGGCCTTTGTCTTCATAATTTCGATAGGTGTTGCTCGAAATAATAATGGGAAGCAAAACTACCAGAACAACAATGGCGGCTACTCGCCACACCAAAGATTTGAATACGGAGTTTTCGCGGAATTTGCGTAGTGCCAAAAAGAAGAGAATGTTTACCACAAGAACCCAAAAAGTACCGCCCGTGGTTCCGGTATATTCGTACCATTGTATCCATTCTACTCTGGTGGCAAATCCGTTTCCAAGGTTTAACCAGGGAAAACTCAAATCCCAGTTTTTATGTAATGTTTCCAGGCAAATCCACAAAAAGGGGAGTGCTACATAGCCTCGCTGGGAGCCTAGTTTATTTTTGAAAAATCGGAAGATGACCATCACCAAAGCCATGAGGCCGCCATTTACCAAAACGGTAGTGGCTAAGGCGCTCCAGTGTGCATTGATAAGCCACCAAGTGCAAAGCAGGTTGAAAGTGCCAAAAGAAATCCAGGAATAAACGAAGAGAGTTTTTGCTTTTTCGTCTTTAAGTAAATCCTCTAAAAAAAGAATTGGGATAAAGGCCACAAACAATAATGGACTAAAACCAATTGACGGCCAGCTTATCCATAAAAGCAGGGGAGTAAGGAGCGCTAGTAATAAACGATGCGACATTTAGCTGCGGTTAAATTCCGCAAAGTTAAATTTAAGCGAGAATACATTGCTATAGCTTAAATCATTGGCGTTGCCAATATTGCTCAAAGCGTAGTCTATAGAAATACCGCGGTATTTAATACCTATACCCATGTTGGGCTGCACGGTGTAATAGGTGCTTCCGTCAAAGTTTCTAGAACGAGTAACATTGCCTACTCCAGCTCGTAAAAACACAAAACCGCGATAGTCTAATTGGGCTCCAAAGTTTGGGCTGATGTTTCCAAAATCGGCTGAAACCAAGGTGTTTTCTCTACCGCCAAAAGTCATAATGGCGTTGAGCTCCGTACGAAGGGTATATTTCGTGTTTATTTCAAAATCACGACCAGCTCCAATGCCAAGGCTTGGGATGGTTAGTTCAAGATTCTCGGTAGGAAGTTCGTTGCCTGTGGTTTCAAAAATATCTCCAAATTCATCTTTGTGAATCGTCCAGGAGTTGAAGGTAGAGGTAACGTCTTTTAGGTTTGCACCAAATTGCCATTTGTTTAGGGTGTATTGAGCTCCTAAATCAAAGCCAAAACCCACGGCATTGGCAAATTTGCCTATATGGCGGTATATAATTTTTGCATTTCCACCGTAGCGGAAGTTTTTGTCTTTTTTGGCTGTTCGGGCATAAGAAATTAAAAGAGCGTAGTCGGCTGCCGAAAACTTACTGATACGGTCGTAGTCTACATTTCCATTTTCATCGATCAGCTCGGTGGTGTTTAGAATGTCATCTACACCAAATCGTATTAGTGATACGCCTATGGCGCTGTATTCATCAACAGGTTTTGCAAAGGAGAGGTAATCGTACTGTGCAATGCTGGCAAAAAGCTCGGTGTGCATGGCTGCTGCCTGCCAACCTTTTTTTACTTGTGCTAGACCAGCAGGGTTCCAATACCCGGCTGTGAGGTCGTTTACATTGGCAATTACTGCATTTGACATTCCCAGTGCTGCAGCATCTACACCGATATTCAGAAATTCGTTGCTATACTTTCTTCCCTGTCCGATAGCGAAGAAGGGTATGATAAATAAGATTAACGCTAGCTTTTTCAATAGAATAAGAGGTTTCCGCAAATAAAAGAATTCCGCATTAAAAACTTCATATTTGCAGACTTATTGCCCAATAAAATTTTTGGTTTTGAAAAGTACAATTCCTAATCTACTTACGCTAGCAAACTTGGCCTGTGGTTTATTAGCAGTGATGGCCATCTTTAACGGAGATTATTGGTTGGCCACCTATATGCTCATCGGCTCTTTGGTGCTCGACTTTTTTGATGGGTTTGCAGCTCGCCTTCTCAAGGTACATTCTGAATTGGGGAAGCAGCTGGATAGTTTAGCAGATTTGGTGAGTTTTGGTGTAGCCCCAGGTTTTTTGATGTTTAAGCTATTTGAAAAATCTTGGACTAGCGGTGAGCCCATAGTTGGTTTTTTGCCTTACTTGGCTTTATTGATCCCGCTTTTTTCGGCTCTTCGTTTGGCTAAATTTAATATTGATACAAGGCAAGCCGAAACTTTTATTGGAATGCCAACTCCCGCTAATGCTATCTTTTTGTATTCCTTCAGCCTGTTGGCGTTATATTCTGATAGCGAAACAGTACGCAATGCTTTGTTGCATCCTTTTTTCCTTTCGGCAGTTACAATAGTAACCTCATATTTATTAGTTGCTGAGCTTCCGCTGATGTCGCTTAAGGTGAAAAACCTAAGTTGGCAAGACAACAAAGGCAGAGTAGTTTTAATCTTGGCAATTGCCATTTTGATGGGGGTACTTCGTTTTAGAGCTATGGTATTCATTATTCCCCTGTATATTCTTTTGTCGCTTATTTTCAAACCGAGCAAAACATAAGGATCTATTAGGAGTTTAGATTGAAGTAACCTTCGCCCTCTGTGCGAATTGTAATTTAGAACCCTGTTAGACCTATGAACTTTTTAGCCCATTTACATTTATCTCAAAATGACGAGGATCTTATGGTGGGCAATTTTATAGCCGATTCGGTAAGGAGTTCGGAGTGGGATCAATTCAAACCTCGAGTATTGGTTGGGATTAAACTTCATCACAGTATTGATGAATTTACGGATAGTCATCCCGTGGTGGAGCGTAGCAAAATACTGTTAAGGCCAAGCCAAGGCAAATACAGTCCTGTGGTGGTAGATATTTTATATGATCATTTTTTGGCCAAGTATTTTTCAGAATATTCAAATGTACCGTTGGTAGATTTTGCTAATAATGCCTATGCCATTTTTAGGAAAAGATGGGAGGAACTTCCGGCACCAGTTCAACACATGATACCTTACATGGAGCGTTATAATTGGCTTGTGAATTATGGCAATAGGGAAGGTCTTCAGAGCGTTTTTAATGGGATGAGCAGAAGAGCTTCCTTTGACAATACAATGCAAAAAGCGGTGAATGATCTTTATGAAAACTATGAAGCCTTAGAGGCTGACTTTAGGGAGTTCTACCCCGAGCTGGAGGCTAACACTAAGAAGGTACTCGTGGGCCTGTAATTCTACGGCTTACTCTTTTCTATGACCATAAATCTCTTCATAGAGATCAGAGTAAATTTCTAGAATCTGTTTTCTTCGAATACTTAGTTTTGGAGTAAGCTGCTTTCCATCCACCGACCATTGGTCACTACAAAGCGCTATTTTTTTGATTTGCTCCGATTTTCCTAAAGTTTTATTGGCCTCATCTACTTCGGCCATAATACGCTCTTGCACTACAGGTAATGAGACTAATTCTTCCTGTGTTGTATAGGCGATTTTCTTGCGTTTTGCCCAATCTTTCAAGAAAGTAAAATCGGGTTGAACAATAGCTGCGGGATGCTTTTCGGCTTCCCCAATTACCATTACTTGCTCAATAAAACGAGATTCTTTCAGTAAGTTTTCAATGGGCTGAGGTGCCACATATTTACCTCCTGAGGTTTTGAAGATTTCTTTTTTACGATCTGTAATTCGTAGAAATTTGCCTTCTACAAATTCACCAATATCACCGGTATGAAACCAGCCATCAGGATCTATCACTTCCGCAGTTTTTTCGGGCTGTTTATAATAGCCCATCATAACATTAGGCCCTTTGCAAAGTATTTCTCCGTCTTCAGCAATTTTTACTTCTACATTTCGAATAGGCATTGATACAGTGCCAATTCTTTTTATATCCCAGGTTGGACCATTTACGCAGATAACAGGTGAAGTTTCGGTAAGACCATACCCTTCTTGAATATTGAAACCAGCAGCGGCAAACACTCTGTTTAAGTTAGGATTTAGGGCTGCACCACCTGAAACAATGGCCTCATTTTTACCCCCTAAGGCCTCTTGCCACTTACTAAAGATGAGCTTGCGAGCAATACCTAATTTCCAGTTGTAAAAAGAGCTGTTGTTACCTGGGTCAAAGTCTTTGGCCAGTTCTACCGCCCAAAAAAACAAACCTTTCTTAATACCTGTTAGTTCATTCCCTTTGGCAATAATTTTGTCGTACACTTTTTCTAATAAGCGGGGTACGGCCGCAAAAATTTCAGGCCGGACTTCTTTGATGTTGTCTCCAATTTTATCAATAGATTCTGCAAAATAAATGGGAATATTATTGTGCATATAAAGGTAGGTGAGCATCCGCTCAAAAACATGACAAATAGGTAAGAAGCTAAGCGCTTTGGCACCATTAAACACCGGAACCCTAGGGGTACTGTCCAGTACATTTGAAACCAAATTATTATGTGACAACATTACTCCCTTAGGCACTCCTGTTGTTCCTGAGGTATAAATTAATGTGGCCAAGTCATTGGGCTGTACTGCCTTCATTCTGGCTTCCATTTCGGTTTTGTGTTTTAGGCCTTCGCCTAATGCCAAAACTTCTTTCCAATTCTTAATCCCAGGTTCTTCATTAAAAATGTAAATCTCTTTTAAAGAAGGAACAGCGGCTTTAATCTTCATCACCTTGTCATAAAGTTCCCTGTCTGAAACAAAACAGTAGGTTACTTCAGCATCATTAAAAATATAGTTGTAATCTTCGCTCGATATGGTAGGATATACCGGCACATTTACAGCTCCTACTTGTAATATTCCAATATCCATTACATTCCACTCAAAGCGATTGGTGGAAGAAATCAAAGCGATTTTCTCCTGAGGTTTTACGCCCAATTCTATTAAAGCCGAACTTATCTTATCACAAAGTGCTAAATAGTTTTTGGTAGATAGAGGCGTCCATTCCCCATCAATTTTGGTGGTCAAACAATCTTTTAGATCAGCTTTTGCTAACTGATGTCTGGGAAAATCAAAGATTCTTGTGGGCTGAGGAGCTGTCATACACTTTTATTTAAAAATTGCTTTGAAACGCCTAATATACTTGAAAAATGATTGAGAAATAAAATTATGGGGCAGCGAAAACAAGCTTGCCGGCAACATATGTTTTAAGCACTTGAGCGTCAAAAAAATCGTCCTGCGAAATTTTCATTATGTCTTTATCAAGAATTACAAAATCTGCCAATAATCCTTCCTCAAGGCTACCTTTTATTTTTTCTTCAAATGAGGCATAGGCCGCCCAGGTAGTCATTCCTCTTAAAGTCTCTTCGCGGCTCAATTTTTCATTGGCGCCAAATGAGCCGGGAGGAAATCCGGCTGTGTCTTGACGAAATACGGCACTGTAAAATGTTTTGAGTGGGTCTATATCTTCTACCGGAAAATCGGTGCCTAGTGGCAATACCGAAGCCGATTGAAGTAACGATTGATAGGGATATGCTTCTACCATTCTATTGGCTCCTAGGCGTTCGTCTGCCCAATACATATCTGAGGTGGCATGCGTAGGCTGAATGGATGGTAAAACGCCTAAATCGCCAAATCGGGGAATATCCGTGGGGTGTACTATTTGTGCGTGTTCTATTCTCCAGCGGGCTTTGTAATCTCCGGCAAGGGCTTCCTCATATACATCCAGTACTAGCCTGTTGGCCGAGTCGCCAATAGCATGCACGCACATTTGCCAGCCGGCTTCTTTTAGTCTTTTGGCTGCAGCCAGGTAATGTGACTTATCCGCCATTTGCAAACCAAAGTTAGCGGTATCATCGGCATAGGGCTCAAGCATTAAGGCACCCCGAGAACCTAAGGCTCCGTCCAGGTAAAACTTAAAACTTTTTACAGTAAGCTGTTCGTTTACAATTGGGCTATTGGATAAATAGTAATCTAAGTTTTCGGGACTATCAGAAACCATAATGTTGAGACGAATACTTAGCTCCCCGGCTTTTTGCAAACTGTCAATCAGATTTATAGCATAAGGATTCAGGCCTGCATCGGTAAGTGAAGTTAGGCCGGCAGCAAATAGATTTTGTTCGGCTTCTTTTAGCAAGGTTATCATCTTGCTCTTCTCAAGGTGAGGAAGTTTTACCAAGTCGCAGGCATGGTCCACCAGTACACCTGTAAGCCCATTTTCATTTTTCACCACTATTCCTCCGGTTGCCTCAGTAGTTTCGTTTATGCTGAATTTATCAAGTGTGGCTTGGTTTACTATGGCTGCATGCCCATCTATACGGCCCAGGTATATTGGGGTATTGGGGAATAAAAGGTCCAAGCTATCCTTGGTAGGAAACTCCTTGGTATCCCAATCATTTTGATCCCAGCCTCGGCCCACAATAAATTCTGATGGAAATTCATTTTGAAATGAGACAACACGTTCTATTACCTCATTCATAGATTTTGTTCCAATAAGATTAACGGTTCGTAGATTTCTTGCGTATCCAAAGTAATGACAGTGGGCATCATTAAAGCCGGGGTAGGCAATACTGCCTTCCAAGTCGAGTGTTTCTATAGCATTGTATTTTTCACTTAGTGATTTAAAATCTCCGGTGGTTACTATTTTTCCGTCTTTAATTACCATGGCCTCAGCCGTGCTAAAGGCTGAATCTACAGTGTAAATTGTGCCATTAAAAACGATGAGGTCGGCCTGCGGCTGATGGCTGCATGACCAAATAATACTGGCGGCAAAAAGGAGCTTGAAAAGAGATTTTAACATGCTGTGGAATTTTGGGCAATTTAGTGATTTAGCCCTAGGCCTCTTTTAGGATTTGGGTATTTGAATAATAAATCGAAGGATACATGTTACTTCGTTTTTTCTGACAAAAACATTAAATTGGCTTAAAATCCAAACCTTATGCGAAAGTTCATTTTCATCATCATTATCGGCCTAAGCCTTAGTTGCAAAAAAGATAAAGGTGCGCCTCCTTGTCCGCAGCCTAATGGAGGTAGTATTATATCAGGTGATTCAGTTTTTAAATTACAAGAACACGTCATAATTGAAAATCTAGGGAAAAGAACAACGGGGATTTTTCACGATGCAACACCTGGTTATCTTTTTCTAGTACACCTATTAGATGAGCGCCTAACTTTGAATCCTGATACTACTTTGGATGTGAAATATTATAGCCAGCACATTCCTATGATTACCATTCCTTGCTATAGTTCCGATTCTAGTAAATTGGTTTTAGGGAACTATACCTTTAGTAATTCTCAGCCTCATCCATTTTTTACTTTCTCAAGAAGTCTGATTGTATACAACTACATTTATGAGTTTGGTGGAGGAACCTTTAATTATCGCTATCCTGATATTCAGCAGGGTGATTTTACCTACAAACATATTTGCGATGATACTTATAGTATTTCTGTAAACGCCTTGCTGGTAGGCGGTGGACGCTTTCAGGGTACTACAAGTGCGAATATTATTAATGTAGATTCGAGGTAAAGGTATTCTCAGTACTAAATTTCCACTAATCCGTCACTCTTACTAGGGACAACTCTTCAAACTTTGAAGGGGAACAAAAAAACCACAAACAACAAATCGTTTCAGATTGCTATTTGTGGTTCAGTATTTATCTGTGGTCTTTCGTCTGTGACTTATAAGCTGATTTCTACTTCAAACTTCCAACCATATTCTCAGGACGAACCCACTCATCATACTGCTCAGCAGTAACGTAGCCTAAGTTCACGGCCTCCTCTTTTAGAGTAGTACCATTTTTATGTGCTGTGTTTGCAATTTCAGCAGCTTTGTAGTAACCAATTTTGGTATTAAGAGCTGTTACCAACATCAAACTATTGTTGAGCAAAGTCTCAATGGTTTTATAATTAGGCTCAATACCTACAGCGCAATGGTCATTAAAAGAAACGCAAGCATCACCGATCAATTCAGCGCTTTGCAAAAGATTGTACGCCATCATTGGCTTAAACACATTCAGTTCATAATGTCCTTGAGTACCGCCTACAGTAATGGCAACATCGTTACCCATCACCTGAGCACACACCATAGTGATAGCCTCTGCCTGAGTTGGATTTACTTTTCCGGGCATAATGCTAGAACCCGGCTCATTTGCAGGAATAATCAATTCTCCAATTCCCGAACGAGGACCTGAAGCCATCAATCGGATGTCGTTTGCAATTTTATTTAGCGATACCGCTAACTGCTTAAGAGCACCATGTGTTTCCACAATAGCATCGTGCGCAGCAAGAGCTTCAAATTTATTCTCAGCAGTAATAAATGGAAGACCAGTAAATTCAGCAATCTTCTTAGCTACCAGCACATCATATCCTGCCGGAGTGTTCAAGCCTGTACCTACCGCTGTACCGCCCAGAGCTAATTCTGAAAGATGCTCCAAAGTATTTCTAAGGGCTTTCAGTCCGTGATTTAACTGAGATACATATCCCGAAAATTCTTGTCCAATAGTAAGTGGTGTAGCGTCCATCAAGTGAGTACGACCAATTTTCACTACATCTTTGTATTCATCGGCCTTAGCCCGTAGCGTGTCTCTCAACTTCTCTACGCCAGGAATGGTTTTATCTACTACCATCTTGTAGCAAGCAATGTGCATCCCTGTAGGGAAAGTATCATTACTCGACTGGGATTTATTTACATCATCATTAGGAGCGATAGTTTTTTCACCCTCGCCAATCACCTTTCCGGCCAATTGGTGAGCACGGTTGGCAATCACCTCGTTAGCATTCATATTGCTTTGGGTACCTGATCCTGTTTGCCAGATTACCAATGGAAATTGATCATCGTGCTTTCCTGCAAGAATCTCATCACAAGCCTGAGAAATCAAATCTCTCTTACCTTCTTCCAAAACTCCAAGCTCACAATTAGCGTGAGCAGCAGCTTTTTTCAAATAAGCAAAACCATAAACAACCTCTAGCGGCATAGAAGCCGAAGGGCCAATTTTAAAGTTGTTTCGAGATCTTTCGGTTTGTGCTCCCCAAAGTTTATCGGCAGGTACTTTTACCTCGCCCATTGTGTCTTTCTCTATTCTATATTTCATCGTGATGAATTTTCTAAAAAAATTAATAAGTGCTAATGGCAGAAGCGATAAGAATGCTCAATATCATTAGGCCGGCAAAAATACCTAGGTAAAGGCCGGCTCGGAAATTTTTTCCCACTAAAAATAATAGAGTGCTTCCTATCCCAATAAGTACCGCTAGACTTTTGAGGGCCATTGGCCATGTTTTTAAAATGGCCTCCATTTCTTGCGGGTCATTACTAAGCTGAGGTAGTGCCTTTGCATATTGATGGCCACTCTCAGGAAGCGCTTTGGCCACCATATAAAAACCAATAGCAGCCAGCATACTACTTAGCCAAAGGAACAAGCGAAATTTAAACTTCATATTTTTTTAGCCGAAGCCTTTGTTAATATTGATTTTGCCTTAAATTAGCAGCCCAAAATTAGCAAGAATGTTTACCAAGACTCTCGGATTTTTTATTTTCTTATTTATTTTCTTAATGGGATTTAGCATGTTGCTATTCCTAGGTCTATTTGTAGGTTACTGGCTTACATTATTAGGCATTGAAAGCGTTAGCCCAAAACTGGCGCATAAGATGATTGGCTACAAAGGAGAAACTATCCGCTAGGATATTTTTATAATATTTGAAAGCCCTGTTTGGATTTCCAAACAGGGCTTTTTTTGTATCTGTAGTTTTTTTTTAGAAAAAGTAGGTGGCCCCTAGGGTATATAAATTTCGAGAGACGCTGGTTGGGTCATAATTATTTACAGTGCTGTAAATATCCTTCATTCCCAGTGTGGCTCTAAGGTCGAGTTGTACGTACTCACCTTCTGAGAGTTTTATTTTTACCCCAGCACCTATAATGGTTGAAAAGCTTAGTTTATCGTAGTCTTCAATGATTCCTTTTACTTGATCTTTGATATTTCCATCTTCATAATCGCGGGTTTCATAGGCAAAGATGTTGAGGTTTGTAGCTATCCCGCCATTTACGAAATACCGGAAATCCTCAGTGCCCAGGCTGAATTGGGGATAAATAGGAATACTGATAGTTGTAAAGTTGATTCTTCCTTCATACTCCTCATCGGTAAAACTGCCATCCGCAGGATCTTCGATAGAGGCAGTGCCGGCATAATCACCACCAGAGGTTAAAAAGAGCAAATCAGCGCCTAATAGAATTTGAGGAATAAACTCATAATGTGCCGTTGCCCCAAACGCAAAATGGAATATAGAGCTGGCTTCGTTCAACTCGGGAAGGCTAGATAGCCCCAGGCCCACTTTTCCGCCTGCCGAAAACTTTTGTTGACCGCTCATTTGTAATGTGATAAAAACTAGTGCGAGAGAAGAGAAGAGCTTTTGTAGATTCATGCTGTGTAGTAAAATGTTTTCACGAAAATAAGGTATTTACAAAATGAATTGTAACCCGAAAATGTACAGGAAAATTCACGTGAGGTGTTGACTAAACTGTCCCATTATTTGCTGGAGATACGAATGAATAACGGTAAATATCTCAAAATAGATATTAGTCTTCTTGATTTTGAGCATATGTAAATTCCGCAAAATCCTTAAACTGATTCATCCATTTAAGGCTTTGCTTTTCGAACATACCTGGGAGTAATTTGGCCAGGAGCTTTGGCATGAACCCATTGAATTGGGTGTACTCTACTTCGGAGGTATAGCGGGTTTTATCTGCAGATATTTTCTCAAAACGGCTACTCTGAGTATTTACCATATGAACGTGCTCGTACAGGGCTTTTCTTTCTGTAGGAAGGTTTTGTACAAGAATAGTTTCTATCAACTCAAGTTTCCTTTTTCCCTGTTGAATCGTGATTTTTGATTTTGCACCTATCCCGTCTTTTTCTCCTTCTAGTAATTCAATAGATTCAAATCCATCTTGCCATTGGTCAAAGTGTTCTTCATTGGTCCAAAGGTTTACTACTTCATTTAGTGGCGCATCTATGGCTACTGTGCAGATGTATCTCATTTTGATAGATCGAAAAATAGGCGCTCAAGGTATTAAATGATGATGAATCTTTTCGTGCCATTTTTTGGCTTAGCCAGCACTTAAGGGTATGAGTAACTGCGCAAGCAGGATGTTTTTGGTAGCTAATAAAAACCTTAGGACTAAAATAGTAAGCGGTTTGGAAGCTAATTATTAGTAATTTAGGTCGTTAAAGAAAGTGATTTCTCCAAAAATCGTTATTAATCAAACCTTAGCAGATGTCACAACAACCCATTGAACTTATCCTTGCCAGACAGTTTGCAGATAGCATGAGTGTGGCCGTTTTTTTAGTGAATCCTGATGGAAATCTTTTGTTTTATAACGAACCGGCAGAAGATATTTTAGGAATCCGCTTTGCCGAGACTGGTGCTACCCCTGTAGAAATCTGGGCATCCATTTTTACCCCAACAGATATTGACGGTAATCCATTGCCACCAGAGGGCTTGCCCTTGGTAGAAACATTGCATACACAAATGCCAGCGCATGGTACGTTTTACATCTTAAACAAAATGCATAAGCTTGTTTTAATTACCGTAACAGCCATACCCATTGTAGGCAGGCCCAATCGATATTTGGGCGCCATGGCTTTGTTTTGGAAATCTCCTGAATCATGAAAGTTACTGTGTGGGGTTGTCGCGGTTCTTTACCGTCTCCGGGCCCCGAAAAATATAAGTACGGTGGAAACACTTCTTGTGTGCAGGTAGAACACAAGGATACTTGCATAGTATTAGATGGTGGCTCGGGAATACAAAGAATGGGGGCAGCTTTTAATAATGAATATTCACAAATACACATATTATTATCGCATTTGCATATAGACCATACAATGGGTATGGGTTTTTTCCTGCCACTATACAATCCCAATGTGCAAGTTCACCTATGGGGCCCTGCCACGGCAGTAGAAACCCTATTAAGCAGGCTAAGGCGCTATTTTTCGCCTCCATTGTTTCCTGTTCGTCTAAGCGAATTGCCAACGCATCCTATCATTCACGAAGTAAGCAATAGCGATTTTTCTATTGGAGAGATTAAAATAAAATCGAGCTATGTGTGTCATCCCGGACCCACTTTAGCGTTTAGGCTTTCGGTACCCGGAGTAAGCTTTGCCTATATGCCCGATCATGAGGTAGCCCTAGGTTCGGCTAATTTTCCTAACGAACCTGAGTGGACCAGTGGCTACGAAATAGCTAATGATGTAGATTTACTTTTTCACGATTCGCAGTACCGCACAGAGGAGTATGCCAGCCG
>JAUICR010000088.1 GCA_030427785.1 Bacteroidia bacterium
ATTTAAACTAAAAAACGACAATCAACCCACTATTCCCAATACCCATACCCCGTACTTTTCCAAGTAAGGCCAAATTACATGTAGCACATTTACGGGCTTGATTTAATAAATACACACAAAAGGTTTCGTGGGGTAGCGGGGTTTTTCAATTCAAGGTTTTAGCTTCAATTTATCTTCTCTTCGAAATATAAGCTTGGCAGAAGGAGTGAGGCCAATTTCCAGTTCTATTTCCTTGAGGTTAAGATTATCAATCTGCACTTCCTTTCTGATTTCAACGGCTTTGAATAATCCAATGAGTATGAAGTTTAAGAATTTGTTCTTTTTCGTTTTTTGGAGAATTGCCTCTTTCTCATCATCACTTATTTCCCGTATTTGGTCAAATCGTGCAAACATTCTGGGTAGCAGTGCTATGTCTAGATCTAAACGAACGAGTTCAAAGCCTGCGGCCTCAATTTCTGGTAAGGCATCATTTAGGTTCTTTATAGCTTTCGTCAGCTGATCCTTGCCCGCGCTCTTAATATTTGTCCAAATTTCGGAACCTTTCCTCTTGGCGTCTTCTAATAGATCTTCTAAACTGTTGGGCATCGTGTGTTGTTTTTTTGGGTTCTATAAGTGGAATGGGTTTTTGGTTGCGGCCGGATTGCAAATCCGTCTGAACGGGGAATGGGTGTGATGTAGCTTAGTGCTTTTTATTTACTTAAAGCCTTTAATATTCTTTCCTCATTAATCACTATGTCACGGAAAAGGACATGAGGGAACTCTTGATATTTTGAAGTTTTGAAAGCTTCAAAAATATTTGATAGGGTTGAAGCCGTTATCAAGGACAAATTCATTTCGGTATCCATTTCGCAATCTGTTACAAAGTCATCACTAAACTCCGGTGCCACTAATAAAATTTTAAGGATTCTGAGATTGTTGTGGAGAGCTAAGCTCTGATATGATTTCAATTGCCTAGATACTGAGCTGAATTTATTGTAGCCTCTTTCTTTACTTGTCTTACATTCAACAATAATTATTTCTTGATTACCAAGATTTAATAGTATATCAAGTTTATCCTTTTTTGTATTAAGTTGATTTTTAAGCTGTTCATCAACGTTAAAACCTAAACCTTTGAAAATAACTTTAGTTAGTTCTTCAAATTTTACTCCAAGTTCACTTTCTTTAACCATAATTCCATTTTCTTTAAGTGAGTTTAAGTTTCGATAGGCAACATTCTCGAAGTTTTCTAGATATAGGTTCTCTACATCTTTATAGTGTTCTAGAATATTTAATATATCATCACCTCTCTGCTTCACACCATTATCTTTTATGAATTTAGAGAGGTCACTTTTTACTATGAGGTCTAAAATGTCACGAGGTTTAATATTGAAGTCGAGCAAGAAATCGGCTTTCAAGACGAATTCCTCTTGCAATTCAAATTGCTCTTTTATTTGCTTGTTGAGTTTAGGAAGGGATAGATTAAGTTCTGCAAGTAACTTATCAAAACCATCTAGAGAAATTCCAACTTTCTCATCCCTTTCTACATTTTCGAAATGCTCAATTAGGCTAGTTATTTTTTCTTCTAAGGTGCTGCCTTTGAGATTAGCGATATTTAATCCTTTTTCGCATAATTCGTTAAGTGTCTTTTTCTTTTCAGTTAGGTTACTACCACTTTTGTATATGTCATTTAACAATAGGTTTGTAAATGAGATTCCTTCCTTAATTATCTCTTCAATTTTCTGAGAATAACTTAGTTTTCTATCAATATTGTGTTGTTTGGCGATCTGGTTTATTATTGGTTCTCGTAGTAATTTTAAAGTCCTTCTGAAAAATTTTTCTGCAACCTCCTTTTCTCTAATAGTTCTTAAAATTCGAACCATTTCATCTGCCACGTAAATAGTGTTCTCCTTGTTTGAATAAAAGATCACCCCAATATTTTTAAGTCCTTTGATTACTTCTTGAATATCTATTTTTTTTATTGGCAGAATCGAATAGTTAATTAATTTAACTTCTTCTTGTGATAGGCCAAGTTGCTTTGATAATGTTAATATTATAGATAACTCATCGGCAGAAACTTTTGCCTCCCGATTATTACTTATGTCATTATGATATGCAGTATAGAGACAAGACTTATAGATACGATAATCTCGCTTTCTAGATTCACTTAATTCTGATTTGTCGTTTTCAAAATCAGCATTAAGTTCTTTTATTTTTAATTGAAGCTTTTTGATTTCAATTTCATATAACCGAGAAAACCAATCTTGTTTCATAATACAATTACCATCCCTGATAATTATGTCTATTAAAATATCCAGTTGAGACGATATTTCTTGGAATTCACATTTTATATGTTCTTCAAACTCTTCAGATGTTAGAGCGAATATTTTCGAAATATTTTGGTTATCAACCGATTTCAATCCTTTATCAGTTGAACTGAGAATCTTATCTATTTCCTTCTTGTTTTTTGGGTTTTTAGAAATGATATTGTCTATAATTTTGATAAATGAATTCTTTTCAATTGAACCAAGATTGTCTAGTATTTTTTCAAGTTTCATAGGTTAATGAATTAGTTGCTTACGATTGGATAAATAATAAAAACAGCAATCTAACAAATTTCTCTTACAGAATCCCCTACAAAGTTTTTGATAGTTTTTAACAGGAATAAAGCTTTCTATTTATTTTACAAAGGCTTTCAGCTTTTAGCTAGTTTCGTGCTTCTAAATTCTAACTATGAGATTTCACACCAGAAAATGGGTAAAGCCCGAAGATTTGAACCCCAACGAAACACTTTTTGGAGGGCGCCTGCTGCAATGGGTAGATGAAGAAGCTGCCCTGTACACCATGGTTCAATTTGAAAACAAAAGCCTGGTTACCAAGTTTATTTCAGATGTCAATTTTCAGGACTCGGCCAAGCAAGGAGATATAATAGAGATTGGGATAGAGGTAACCAAGTTTGGTGTTACATCACTTACCCTGCGCTGTGAAGTCCGCAATATGATGACGCGCTCCACAATTATTAGCATCGAAAAAATCATCATGGTAAACCTTGGCGAAGATGGAAAGCCAGCGCCTCATGGTAAAACCAAAGTAGAATTTGTACGTGATAGATTGGGATAAATGTACACGTGAAGCCACATTTTTTAACCATTGGTGGCTAACCACAAACCTACCCTTCGTCACTATAGTAGCTAAATTCCTAATAAGAGAAAAAACTACTTTTGGACAAATAATAAACACAACACAATATGAATCCAATATTAAGGAATATACTAGCCGTAGTAGGAGGACTGATAATAGGCTCTGTGGTAAATATGGGGATAGTCACCTTTAGCGATTCTGTTGTACCCTTACCCGAAGGAGTTATTCCGGGCGATATGGAAAGCCTAAAGGCCAATATGCATCGCTTTAGGCCAATCAATTTTGTGATGCCTTTTTTGGCACATGCCCTAGGTACCTTGGTAGGGGCTATGGCAGCTGCGGCCATTGCTGCTTCGCATCCTATGAAATTGGCACTACTCGTTGGCTTTCTATTTTCCATTGGTGGGGTCATGATGGTAATGGCACTGCCTTCTCCTTTTTGGTTTAATGCGCTTGATCTTATTGTGGCTTATATTCCTATGGCATGGCTAGGTGCTAAGCTGGTGGGGAAGAAATAGCTTATAGTCTGCAGTTTCACAGTCCACGGTATACAGTCGATAGTTTACAGGTAGCTCATTATTATTAGCAAATCACCAGATGTATGGCCACCGAAGTAGCCAATGGGAAGCGGCTTATGGCCAAATGCCGACAACAAACAGCATAAAAAAAGACGAACTCAAATCCTGAGCCCGCCTTTCTATTAGTTCGAGTGATGAACTGAATGTTATTCTTCGCCTATACTCCATATTTTATCATAGCCCATTTCTACCTCTTTTAGTCGAAGGTTTTCGAGCATATAGGCCAGGGTTTCTATAAGGCTAGGCATATTCAATATATCTATCAAATAATCAGGATTGTTTTTTAAAGCTTCAGAAGAAAACGGAACTCCTTCATTTATGGTAAGCCTACCTTGAGCGTACATACCTTCCCGGTTTCCTTTGGTTTCGTCCATACCTTGCACGGTAAAGTTTACGGTGGGCATTAGTATTACTTTGTTATCTCTATTGGCGCCAATATCAAAGTTTATTTCTAAGCTTACCAGTCCATCAATTCCAGCTGCTTTCATCATCATGGCCGTTTTTGTGTCACCCGATTGGCTAGAGCTGAGGGTAGAAAATATTTCGTTGAGCGAACTGGGTGAAACTCTTCGCGTGCCTTTGTAGGTTTTTTGAATTCCCTTATCAGTGTTGTACTCTGCATTACCAAAGGTTTCGGCATATTGGGGTGTGGCTATTACCGTAGCTACATCTACATATTGAATATTGAATTCTTCGTTAAACACTTTTACAAATTCCTTGTAAAAACGGTCCATAGCGTTATCCCAGTAGCTATCGGGCAATTGTGGAAATTCGTACGTGGTAGTGGTGGTCCAGGTATGGGTATATCGTGTGCCGCCCATCGTATAAGAGCTAGATCCGCTTTCTACATCTTTCTTATACGTACGGCCATTTATGCTCAGTGAGGCCAAGCCAAAATTACTACCTCTTGAAAATGGAATACCATCGCGGGCATTGGGTTTATAAATAGAGTAGGAGTACAGTTTTTTATGCCTCCCCGAAAACTTTAACTGGGTAATTACACCTTCTTCTTGTTTGCCTTTTACTATTACTGGCTTACTGCCATAAGCAGTGGTTTGCAGTTTTACGCTAGCACAGTTTCCTGTTACTTGCCCTTCTTTTTGGTTGCTCGGCTCTACTATGCGCTCGCGAGTTACCGTAAGGTAGGTCATACCTTTGTTTACCTGGCCAGCGTTTAGCTGTCCGTTTATCTCTAGGTTGCTAAAGGCTTCTTTGGGTATTAATACTTCCTTGTCGGTAGATTTAAAATCCGCAAAATAATTCCAGGCCCTGGCACCCATAATATCGGTTAGCAGGCCAACCTTTACCACAGTACCTTCTGAGCCGGGTGGGTGGGTAAACTTAATACGAAGATCTTCGGTCAAATCTATAATGGGTAAGGTAGGGTCACCGTTTACTTCAATTATTTCTATTTCGGGGATGGGTTCTATCTCAATGGTGGCCTCATCGCCTGTTTCAGTTTTTATGGTAATAATTTGATTGCTAGTAACGGGTTCGTCAAATCGCAAGCCGTATGTTCCGAGGCCAAGGTATTCCATGTGCGTTCCATCTGTAGAAATATCGCCTTCTACTTTATACAAACCCACACCTTCGTTTTTAAAGAAAGTAACAAACATCAGGTGGTCGCCCTCATTGGTGCCTTCAGGAAAATAATCTACCTCAGAGGTTTTAGTTTCGGTATTGTACACGCCCACTACCAGGCTAGCTACAGGGGCCGTTTGAGAAAGATCACTGGTTTTGGAAGTCATAAGATTTCCTGCAATGTTTCCCATTTTTTCGCCTAAGCTAAACTTGGGCTTTTTTATGGAGAGCTTTTTTTTCTCTTGTGCATATCCTGCCAGGCAGAATGAAAGAGCAGCGAGGGTTAATAGGATTCTTTTCATCGGTGTTAATTTTTAATTTACACGAATGTAGATGACCTAGGGATACCTTGATAAAAAACCTCTTGGAATATTACGGAATGACACTACATTTCACCTAAAATGGTACATATGCCCTAAGGCAAAAAATGGCCTCACAGAAATTATCGGATTCTATTTTCTTCTTCTGTGATGATGTAGGCCATAAGTTTATCAAAGTCATTTTGGGTGACCACTCTATCCTGAGGGAAATTTAAATTATCTTTTAAAGGAAACTTGTGATTGAGCCTAATGGTCAAACTGTAGTATTGATTAAGTCTTGCATCTGGCTTTTTTAGTACATGCGGAACAGGAATACAGTTTTCGGAAGGAACCAACCAAGGCACTAAATTGGGCCCTTCGCCCATATAGCGGGTTATCAAGATATCTTTGCTGGGCAGGGTTTTAGCGCGCGTCCACCAGATGTCCTGCACCGTTTCCATAGCGTTATAGGTTTCTTCCAGGGTTTGCACGGCTTCCAAATCTGCTAGTGTTTGGGCAATGAGTTTTGTCATTGCCTCATCGTATTCCAAATCACTTTTCAGTGCTTTCTTAGCTAGGGTTACACCAAGTAAGTTGGAGTATAAATCTTCGGGCGAAAAACTAGAATAGCGCTCAGGAATTAGTGGAATATAGGAGGCTCCAAACCAGGTAGCTATTTCGTGCCAAACGGATAGGTCATAGGCTATTTTGCCGGCAAGTTCTAGGGCTTGTTTTTCGCTAAATCCTGGAGGTAAATTGAGAATTAAGGTTTTTGATCCGCCTTCAGTGCCTAGGTCTATAATGGTGGGGCCCAATGTTTTGCTGCCAGCCACAAGTACATTGTACAAATAGGCGGTCCAATCGGCACAATCGCGCAAATGGCCCATATCTATAAACCCTCCTTTATGGGTGTAGATGTTTCCATTGCCTTCATTTTTGTCGCCCATATAATGGTGAGGGCCAATATTGGCCAGGCTGGTAATATCTGTTTGTTTAGAAAAAGGAATTCCTGCTACGCCAAGATCAGAGCCAAAAGCACAACAGGTACGGATAATACGTGGCGGTGGAAATGAAAGCTCTTTGCCACTAAGGGTGGGTGCCTTTGCAGATCCGGAATTAAGTGTCAAAAAGCAAAAGAGCAATCCCAAGCACTTAAGTGATTTTGATCGCTCCATTAGCAAAATGTATTTTTCATGAGCATGAAAAGAGCTAAGACTCTTTGCAATAATAAGTTGGCGAAGATAAATTATTACGGAATTAACATTCAGATAATTTCTTAATTCAATTAAACATCAACGCATTTTTGATTTAAAAACTTAAGGTCGATTAAATAAAGCTTATTTATGCGTACTACTGAATCTTGTAAATTGGCAGGGCACAACGAAAACTAAGGAAATGGAAGAACAGGATATACTGGATGATTTACCCACCAGATTTAACATACTTACTAATGGCTATGGGCCGTGATGATTGTGATCATCGTCTTACTGGGTTGGTTTGGTTTTAAGATGATGAGGAAGTGTTAAGAGGGTTGTGTTAGTTTAATGAAAAACAACCTCCAGATAGCTTTCATCTCTTCTTTAAGAATTGTAGATAAAAAAATTATGTTAAAAGCAAACGTGATACCGACACTTAATAGGTCTGTGATAATCTTGATTTTTACAATGTATCTTGGGTGGATGAATGCGCAAGACACATCATATTATCCCAATGGTGCTGTGAAGGAAATATGTAAAACTAATAATGGTAACCGGCAATGTTTGTTGTTTGAAATGGATGGGTCCAGTCTACGAATACCTCATACCGTACGATACATAAACTACTTGTTTCCCATTCAACAAAATATTGAAATTGATATTAAAACCATTACATACCCAAAACCTTTAACCGAAATACAATTTTGGAGACTGAGCAAATTACTCGATCAAAACAAATTCAACATTGAAGAAAACCAGTCTTTTTCAATTAAAGTCAACGACACCATTTCATCTTACTTTATTAGTGCAATTAATGATGGTCGGCCAGAGTATTTCATTTATATGAATGATTCAACGTTTATCACACTTCATTATCCCATAGGAGTAATGATCTATCCTACTACAATTGCTGTTTCATTTAAAGACTTAGATAAAAATGGAAGAAGTGATATAGTATGCATAATTGAGTATATAACAGGTGTTGGCCCGCATGGAACAAAGGAAAGATATGACTCCGTTATTCTATTGAATAAGGCTAATGGTTTTGAAGAACGTTTTTTTTCAGGATTTAAAACAATAAGTGAAGTAATTCAGAAATTTCAATCTGAGTAAAGGGCAAAAAATAAAAAGTAGTTTTGACCATTTAACGTAGGGGTGAGAGCGTAAGTACCTCTAAAAACAATTACCTCTAAATTTCATCGTTATAAAACAAACCTAATTCATATCATTTATGGAATCCATTGGCAGCCCCTCAGTTTCAAAATCAAATGAATCTTTATCAGGATTGTGGATAGGAGCTTTTCTTATTACAAATCTTTTTCTGTTTGTTGACGAAGGTTATTACGATTTCCGATGGATGTCTAATGTTGGGAATTGGATCGCCTTTGCCCTGTATTTGGTCATGATTTTTTTGGTTGAATACTTTTTTTTCAAACTCATATTTAGGAAAACCCAAGGTGTAATGAAGTCAGTGTATAGTGTGCTGAGCACAATAGGCGTTTCTGTTTTATTTATCATAGCTACCTTTTTCATTTAGTACCATAGCTTCTTAGGTTTCTTTAGGTTTGCAGCTACAAAAATGTGGGTAGTATATCTTAGTGGAAACGACAATCAAAGAGCAATTTTTTAAGGCATTCAAAACTTCGGTAAAGAATATTTCTTTGCCCGAAAAATTCACTTTTCCCTTTTATTACGATCCGCATCCCCTTTGCATAATTGCTGCTCAAGAACTTCAGGACTATCTATTAGAACAACGCGATTGGCCTCATAATTTTGGGCTTGACCCTAGTCGTAAAGAGATTGAGGTGGGCAAGATGTTTGGCGTATTAGTTGTTCAAAATCAAGAAGGTGAGTTGGGCTATTTAAGCGCTTTTTCGGGTAAACTAGCCGATATGGGTAGGCCAATGGGCTTTATTCCACATGTCCTAAAACTAGATGAAGAGGGTAATTTTTTTGACAGAGGGATGGTAAAGGTAAATGCCGTTTCTGCTGCAATAAAAAAAATAGAGAACGACAAAGAATACCAAGAACAGAAACAAAATCTTGCTGAAGCAAAATGGCAAGCTGAGCACGAAATAGAAAAACATCGGGAAGAAATACGGCAGGCGAGAAAGGAGCGAAAAGTGGTGCTAAAAAAAGCAAAGGAGGCGCTAAGCCAAGAGGAGTTTCAGAGGTTGGAAGCGCAGGGTGTCAAAGCTAGTTTGCATAAAAAGCATGTGCTTAAACAGCTTATGGCAAAATGGGAGGTTGAACTCAATAAACGTCAAGCACAATTTGACCTTTTTGAAGATGAGTTAATTCGCCTTAAAGAAAAACGAAAACAGCTCTCGGGTTCGCTCCAGCAAGAGATTTTTGATCAATATCAATTCTTGAACATCAAGGGGAAGTTAAAGAGCCTGAATGAAATTTTTGAAGTTTCGGCTACCAATCCACCACCGGCCGGAGCTGGAGATTGTGCAGCACCCAAGCTTCTTCACTTTGCTTTTCAGCATCAGTTGAAACCTGTAGCCATGGCCGAGTTTTGGTGGGGTGCAGCACCAAAGTCATTGGTGCGGAAGCACGCACATTTTTACCCGGCATGTACAGGTAAGTGTCAACCTATTTTGGCACATATGCTCGAAGGAATGAAGGTAGATCCAAACCCCATAATACAGTATAATGGTGCCGATAAGGAGATAGAAATACTGTTTGAGGATGAGGACATCCTGGTCATTAATAAGCCTTCGGGACTATTGTCAGTTCCTGGTAAGAACGTGGTAGACTCGGTGGCCACTCGCTTAAAGGAAAAATACCCTGAGGCTACAGGGCCATTAATTGTTCATCGATTAGATCAGGCTACTTCGGGGATTTTGCTTATTGCAAAATCAATGGTTGCGCATAAAGCTTTGCAGGGACAATTTCTTAAGCGCAGTATAAAAAAACGCTACATCGCATTGTTAGAAGGAAGGATTGAAAGAATGGAGGGAACTATAGATCTTCCTTTGCGAGTAGATTTGGACAATAGGCCCAATCAAATGGTGTGCTATGAATATGGCAAGTCAGCTGTGACAAATTTTGAGGTAGTAGAGTATAACGGGAAACAAACCAGAATTGCGTTTTACCCGATAACGGGTCGTACACATCAGCTGCGAATGCATGCTGCGCATTCTTTGGGATTAAACTGTCCTATTGTGGGTGACACGCTGTATGGAACGCGGGCCAATCGATTGCAATTACACGCTGAGTATATAGCATTTCGTCACCCTGCTTCGGGCCAACTTATAGAAATAGAAGTAGCGGCTGATTTTTAATGTCCTAAGGTTCACCAAAAGGTATTTTCACAAGATATCTACCCAATGGGAATTTTACCACCACAGTGCGATCGGAATGGTATGGTCACCACCGTAATCTAAAAAAGTTGGAACGCTGTTTAAAAAAATACTGAGTTTCTATACAGTTGGCTTGCAAATACCTCAAGCATCCTCGTTTAAAATAAACAGAATTGTATACCTAGGTACTTAGCTTTTCTGCATTTTTGTGCATCTAAAAAATATTTAACGATGATTTTTAAAAGTACCCTGTCACAACTTGTAGTATTGTTTTTAGTGTTTGTAGGAAGCTTGAAAGCCCAAAATCCTGGAGACACTATAACGGTACAATCCCTAAATTTTAACTCGGGAGTTAGAGATACAGTTATAGACTTTCGGATTGCAGGAGCTCATTCTTATGAAAAAGTATACATGCAATATACCTTACGATGCAAGAATGCTCAGGTATCAACAGGCTCTAACCGAAACCTGGGTTGTGGCGAGTGGGACTATTCATGTAACACCTATTTGCACGACTCCAGCCATGTAGATTCTATAGTGAGTACCCACCCTGATTATATTATTTCGGGCTATAGTGGTAGCTCCTTTGATTATAGTAATACGCCAATGTTTGATTTGCATCAAACTTTTCAGCAGGCAGTTACTGTAAATTCCACCATTACTGATACAGCATCTATTGTAGGCACAGGTACATTAAGTCTTGACAGAGTTTTAGCAACCGATACTCATGCTGGAAAATCGCAGTACTTGTTTACAGCTGCAGAGCTGATAAGTGCTGGCGTACATGCTGGTAATATTGATGCGCTTACTTTTAATTTAAGTGTAAACCCAGGGGCGGCAAAGCTTTTCAAAATCCGCCTAAAATCCACCAGCGCGCTGGCATTGACTGATACACTGCCCAACTGGAGTGGATTTACTGAAGTGTACTTTCACGAAACCAATTTTGCTGTTGGTACAAACAAAATCCAGTTTAGCACGCCCTTTCTGTGGGATGGAGTTTCAAGTGTAATTATTGAAACTTTGTTTACCAATAAAGTAAATGCCAGTGCCATGATTTTTGCTGCTACGTCTGGAGGTACAGGTATACATTCGTATGGAGATTCCGAGTTTCATTTCAACGGTGATAATTATGCCGAGGCGCCCTATAAAGGCGTATTGGGAAGTACCAACCGTACCATAGAAGCTTGGATAAAAACAACTGCTACCGGAAAGGAGATAGTGAGCTGGGGGGCAAATTCTACCGGCCAGAAGTACCTCATGCGATTGGATGGATCAGGAAGACTTAGATTGGAAGTGAATGGAGGAAATAGAATAGGTACCACCGTTCTGAGTGATGGTAATTGGCATCATGTGGCGGCTGTTTTAAATGGTTCGAACACCAATCAAGTTACCTTGTATGTAGATGGTGTGCAGGAAGCAATTACGGCTACAGCTGCTTTGGCTATCAATACCACAGCCGGTATTGACCTGCGTATAACCAAGGGACATCACAACCTGATGTGGGACGGTGAAATAGCAGATATAAGAATTTGGGATACAAACTTAAACCAAGCCGAAATTGAAAATTGGAGATTTAAAAAACTAGATAATACGCATCCAAATTACAGCAACCTTCAGTTGTATTACCCGCTGAACGAAGGAGCCGGAAACACCATTTACGACAATAGTACACACGGTATAAATGCAACCGTGATAAATGGAGCCGGATGGAATCAAATATATGGCGAAGACCATTTTAAAAATGTGGAACTTATAACGATGCGTCCAAATTTGACTTTCCACCAAGGGCAGTATAATTTGAGTATCAGCACTGATACTATACTTGATACCGTGGTGCGCCCTATTCATTTGGTAAATCAGTACGCTGTTTTTTCAAAGGCCGGCACAGTGATGAGCGATAGCATTGGTGTAATTAATTCATATCAATACTGGGAAGCTGCTGCCATCAATACCTACAACCCTAGCGGCACTTTAGTAGGAACCACTCCGGTAGTACCCGTAGGAACGATCAATATTGTTGACCTTTCTTATTATCAGCGCAATCCATCTAAGTTTGAAATAATGTCGTTTGTTACGCCTTATGGTATAGGAATCGACTTTGGGCAGGAGGGGCATACCTGGACTTTTGATATGAGTGATTTCATGCCTATTCTTAATGGAAAAAAACGCATGACCATAGAGCGCGGTGGCCAATGGCAAGAAGAAATGGATATCAAATTTCTATTTGTGGTAGGAACACCACCACGAGATGTACTGGATATACAGCAAGTGTG
Source organism: Bacteroidia bacterium (assembly GCA_030427785.1). GTDB lineage: Bacteria > Bacteroidota > Bacteroidia > Flavobacteriales > Schleiferiaceae > Owenweeksia. Next base: position 12,353 of record JAUICR010000088.1, read on the forward strand.
GAAGGTGGACAAAACTTCGTATGCCAATATTAGCAATGACATTAGATTTGAACCAAGAGATGTGATGATGCATCCAAATGGAAAATCGTTCAAAATAAATTCTGCAATAACAGGACATGGACAGCAGGGAGAATTTATTCCTCAAAATCATTGGGTAAATATAAATGGAGGAGCGTCTGAATTTAACTGGCAAGTGTGGAAAGAGTGTGCCGAAAACCCCATTTACCCGCAGGGTGGAACCTGGATATATGATAGAGCTGGATGGTGTCCGGGTATGGCTACTGATATAGCAGAACTGGATATTACCAGTTATGTAACTGCCGGACATGCTGCCAAAATTGACTATGGAATTACTACCGCCTCAGGTACTTCTGATTATATCGTAAGCCATCAATTGGTGACCTACGGAGACGTCAATTTTGCTCTGGATGCTGCAGTGATTGATATAATAACCCCAACTAGTAAGATAGAGTACGGGAGAATTGGAAGTATTTGTAAAAACGCAGTAATCAAGATTCAAAACACCGGAAGTGATCCTTTAACATCACTTACCATCAATTATTGGGTAAATAATGCGCCTACACCCAAAGTATACAATTGGACAGGTACTTTGGCTTTTATGGAAACAGCTGAGGTAGAACTGCCGGTAGGGGCAGATTTGTGGCATACCGTGACAGGCGCTGGTGATAATTTTTATGTTGAGGTTTCGGCACCCAATGGAGGAGCTGATGGCTATGTGCATAACAATAAGGCCATGAGCATCTTTACGATTCCCGAAGTTCTTTCCAGTGATTTTTACGTGTGGTTCAGAACCAATAACGTAGGCAGCCAAAATAGCTATACGGTGGAGGATGAGTGGGGAAATGTGATTATTTCTAAATCTGGCTTATCCAGTAATCCTACCTACAAGGA
>JAUICR010000089.1 GCA_030427785.1 Bacteroidia bacterium
AGCTATGGGATGTTATACTTTCAGAATGGAAGATACAGGTGATAATGGTATTTCCTTTTGGGCCAATAGCGAGGGGAGTGGTTCATTAATGTTCAGACGAACTTCTGATAATTTTCCACTTAAAGTGTTTGATGGTGATTTTGGAGATAATATAAACTTTCAGTTCACTGTAAATACCCCGTTAACTTTGGAGGAGGATGTAGCCAAAAGCAAAGTAAGAGTGTATCCTAATCCTGCTACAGAGAAATTTACCGTGGCCTATGATGACAGCAGTGAGCATGAAATAGTGGTGTACAATGGGCTAGGGCAGGTTTTAAGTTTGCCATCTCACAGTAGTGATAAGGAAACAACCTTTAGCACAGCAGGCTTAGCCAAAGGTGTGTATTATGTTAAAATTAATTTTAATGGCACATGGCTGGTTGAGAAAATCACGGTATTATAAACAGATTTGCTTAGGCGCAATCAGATTCATAGAAATAGTGTACAAACCTGTTATTTTCAAAGGGTATTATTGTCCGAAAAATCGTTGTGTTTAGTATCTTAGCAACAGTGGAAAATACACTGCTAAAAACTAAATTCTCTATTTAAAATGAAAATATTATTCCCAACCGATTTTTCTGAAAATGCTGAGCTAGCAGCCGAATTTGCTGTGGATATAGCCAAGCGTACCAATGGAAGCCTTGTGGTTTTTCACGGCTATCAGGTTCCTCATTCTGAGAGCAGTTTGTCAACTTCTCTTTTGCAAAAGATGAAAGAAATTGCGCAGCACAATATGCAAGATTTCGAAAAGAAGGTTTTGGCTACTTCAGGTGTTGAATACAAAACTCATATACGAATTGGCAAACCGATAGGCCTGGCCAAAGAGCTATCTGTACAACACAATATGGACCTTATAGTACTGGGTACTAAGGGTGCTAGCGGACTTGAGAAAATTTTGATTGGTAGCAATGCAGCGTCTATTATTCAAAATACCGACATACCCGTATTGGTAATTCCACCAGAGTCTAAAGTTAAAGAGTTCAGGAGCATTGTACTTGCTACTGATATGGATTTGCGTCAAAAGGAGCGACCACTTTTAAGACTTAAAGCCTTTGCCAAGATATATGGAGCAAAAATTAATATTCTGCAGTTTCAAAATGAAAAGGGTAGCAAAGAGGGGAGTCGCGATTTTGTAGAAAAGCATTTAGGCGATGTACCACACAGCTACTCCATATTAGCACAAAAGGAAGATTTGGATAAAGCAATATTGGATTATTGCCAAACAAAGAATGCCGATTTAGTTTCAGCTATAACCAAACGATACGGTTTCTTCGAAGGCTTGTTCCGCACCAGTCTTACCTCTAAATTGGCCTACCATACCAGCATACCAATGTTGGCATTACATGAGCCCAAGTAGAGGTTAGTCGTTTGCAGGCATGATAAAAAAAGAGGCTTTTACGAAAGCCTCTTTTTTTTTGAAATTTATTCCACGCTCCTGATTCCTTGTGTGGTAAAGGACATGCCTTGCTGACCTGAGGTAGAAATCATGATTGCTTCAAAGTGTGGTTCGAGCTTAGGGTTTTTGGTGGCCCATTCAAAATAGAAATTGGCTCCTGTGCCACCATATTCATCTTTCTCGTCTATCACCACTTCTATCGATTCCATGGGTTTTACAAAAATGCTATTGCTGAGGTAAGAACGGATTAATTCGCCATGGGTATTGTAATATTCGGCTTTGGAAATAAAAATAGAATCCTTAAGACTTGTATTGCGGATACTCACGGTGATGGTTAGCGGAAATGTTTTGGCTGCGGTATAGCTATAAATCTCAGAGTATACCGATAAGTAGCTGCTACCTTTGTTTATGCTGCTGTCGGTAGGGATCGTGTAAAGCCTACTGCCTTCATCAAAATTGGGAACTGTATTTGGGGGCGTTTTGTACGAACAAGACAAAAGCGCAAATGAGAAAATAATGAGGATGAAATGCTTCATTTTTTTTGGTAGATATGTGAATCAGCTAATTTAAAAGGAATTTGTGGGAAGAAATAACTTACTCATACTATAACATGCTTATCCTCTCCTTACTTTTACCGCCTCTTGAAAATTGATCATTATGGAAAAGGAAGAACTGCTGGCCAAGTTTAATGCGATATGTAAAAACAACCTGATGGAAACTTTAGAAATGAAGTTTACAGATGTGGATGTGGAAGCGGGAATTGTAAAAATGCAAATGCCTGTTACTTCTAAAGTGCATCAACCAATGGGCCTTTTGCACGGTGGCGCCTCGGCTGCTTTGGCCGAGAGTGTGGGTAGCGCTTCTAGCCTTTTGTACATTGATAGAGAAAAACAAGCCGCTCTGGGTTTGGAAATTAGCTGCAATCACATACGTGCTGTAAGGGAAGGAATTATTACGGCTACAGCCACCATTATTCACAAAGGAAGAAGTACGCATCTTTGGGAAATAGTAATAAGAGATGAGCAAGATAGGATGGTAACTCACTGTAAGCTCACAAATATTATAGTAGACAAGAAAAACTAAATCATTAGCAGTTTGATTAAGCTATTTATCAGTTTACCCGGAACCAGTTCACACAGGATTTATACTGAGAGTAAAAGCCCGGGAACTGTATTTCACTTTGTGAATTTTGATGGAGAACAGCTTAGTGTGCCTATGCAGCCAAGCTCAGATGATACTTTTATTCCAAACTTTATTTCCGAAAATCAAATTCCAAAGGAAGCTACCAAGAGAGTTTACCATACAATTCTGGAGAAAACCATTGCCCACCTTCAGGCTAAGCCTAATGAAAAGATAGTAATATCAAGAGTGAAGCATGAGCCAAAAGTGGAAGAGCCATTGCAGCTTTTTTCCAAGTTAAAGGCTTTGTATCCCGGTGCTTGTGTTTATTTGTTTACCCATCCTGCGGTAGGCACCTGGCTAGGGGCCACCCCCGAATTTCTAGTTTCGGCCCATGAAAACGAAGTGCAAAGTATAAGTATGGCTGGTACGCGTAAGAGCGGCCATGAGTTGAGTTTTACCACCAAAGAAGAAGTGGAGCAGCAATTGGTTACAGATTATATTCTCAACATTTTTCAGTCGGAGCAGGGTTTGAGAGATATACAACTTTCTGCGCCTGCCCTACAGCAAGCGGGAAATTTGTTTCACTTTAAGTCTGAATTTAAGGCTCACAAAAATTCTGATTTTGATATTATGGCTTTCGCCAAAAAGCTGCATCCCACGCCTGCTGTGGGTGGCCTACCCAAAATTGCGTCTATGGATTTTATTAAAAAACACGAAGGCTATGATAGGAGCTATTATGCAGGATACTTTGGTTTAGAAACTGAAAAAGAAACTAAACTATTTGTGAATATCCGCTGTATGCAATTATTTGAGAACGCTACGGTTTTGTACGCGGGTGGTGGTATTACACAAGATTCTGATGTGCAAGATGAATGGGACGAAACAGAGGCTAAGTTTGAAACTATGGGTAAAGCGCTATCTGAATTCAAAGCTGAATAATTTAGATTTAGCCTGTTTTTTAAAGAGCCCTCAAAGTGTACCTTTGGCCTGATAATAGCAAAGGATCTCCTCAATTCTAAAACAGCAGTCATCATTACTTCATCCAAACGGAACGCGCAATATTTAGCGCAACTTCTCAAAAAACACAATTGCAAAAATGTGGTAATAGCCCCGGGTAGCAGAAATGCCCCGCTTATTATTGCTTTGGGCAATGATAACGATTACCAATGTACATCGGTAGTTGATGAGCGTGCAGCAGCTTTTACAGCTCTTGGAATGACGATAGAAAATAGAGAGCCTGTGGCGGTGATTTGTTCTTCAGGTTCGGCTGCTGTCAATTTTTACCCAGCGGTGGTAGAGGCTTTTTATCAAGGCTTACCACTTATTGTAATTACTGCCGATAGGCCCCAGGAGGTGATTGATCAGGCGGTAGGGCAAACTATAAGACAAGAACATTTGTACGGGCGTCATATTTGTTTTGAAGCAAACTTGCTGCGTGATGCCATCGATGAATTGAGCGCCAGTTTCAACCAGCGAATTATAAACGAAGCCATGCATGCAAGTGAGCAAGGGCCGGTTCATATTAATGTGCCATTTGAAGAACCCTTGTACGATACTGTTGAGAACTATACTGCTACGGCACGATATATTGCTAAGCCTGTTGTAAAAAAACATGTGGCTGATGAACAAATTTCCACACTCGCAGAGGAGTGGAATGCCTGCCCAAAGGTTTTGATATTGATTGGGCAAATGAACCCAAACCCTTATTTGGAGAAAGCGCTTAACAAGCTTAATGAGAGCAGTTCTTTTTTGATTTTTTCGGAGACATTGAGCAACCTCAATGGCTGTGAAAGTGTAAGCAGTATAGATAGATTGGTAAATACCATTAGCAAGGAAGAATTGCAGGCACTACAGCCTGATTTGCTGATTACCATTGGCGCAGAGGTGGTGAGTAAAATTATCAAGAGGTACATTAATACTAACAAACCAAAAGCACATTGGCACCTATCGGCCAATGGCGGTGTAAAAGATACCTTCCAGTCTCTCACAAATTATTTAAACTGTGACCCAGTTGAATTTTTGTCGAAACTTTCAAAATCAGTTGAGCCAAAGTCAAATGATTATGCCCAATATTGGCTGGAAAAGAATGCCCGAAAAGCTGGAGTTCATAACGAATATATTGCTCAAACAAGCTATTCGGATCTGGTAGTGATTGATGCAATTTTTAAGGCTTGTCCGGCACATTCGCAAGTGCATTTGGCCAATAGTACTTCGGTGCGCTATGCCCAGCTTTTTGGGATTAAGCCTCAGTTAGAACAATATGCCAATAGGGGAACCAGTGGGATAGATGGTTGTACATCTACCGCTATTGGCCATGCTATGGTTAGCCAAAAGATGCTCACTTTGATTAGCGGTGATATTGCCTTTTTGTATGATTCCAATGCTTTTTGGAATAGTGATTTACCAAGCAATTTTAGGTTGATTGTAATCAACAATGGCGGTGGAAATATTTTTAAAATTATAGACGGGCCAGGCGATAGTAAACTTTTTGAAAAATTTCAGGAAACTAGTCACAGCAATAATCTGGAAGGTGTAGCCCTAACCTACGGTATAAATTTCCAGCAGGTGTCGGACATGGCGGGTCTGAATGAAGCATTGAAAAGCCTTTATACTGACAATGATGGGCCTAAAATTCTGGAAGTGAAAACCCCAAGAGTAGAAAGTCCACAAGTATTAAAGGCGTATTTTTCCTATTTGAAAGAGCGTAATTCCTAACCCAACACAACCTGCGATGTTTTCAAATACCGTTTTACCCCTGGAGGAAATTCCCCAAATCGAGCCTACTGATTTTCAACCTTTGGAGGATGACTATTTATGGCTGCGAATTTCATCATGGTGTTTGCTGTACTTGATTATAGGAGGTGTTGCTACTCTCACGGTTTTTAAATCGGAGGCGGCCTGGTGGATGATTTTAGGCCCTGTGATTCTATTGTTTCTATTTACAATGTTTGTAGAAATCAAGGGATTTAAGATTAAGGGCTTTAGCCTTCGCGAAAAGGATATTAGCTTCAAAAGAGGTTTGCTGTTTTATAGCATGACCACTATTCCATTTAATAGAGTGCAGCACTGCGAAGTTACCCAAGGTCCTTTGGCGCGTTTGTTCGATTTGGCTTCGGTAAAGGTTTACACGGCAGGTGGTTCCTCCAGCGATTTGTCTATTGGTGGCCTTACTAAAGAAAGAGCGCAAAATTTGCGTGATTTTATTACAAAGCTAAGTGCCGAGCATGAGTAAGCTTGGGCTAGATGTAGCACAGCGGCAGTCGCCTATCGGGATAGCCATTATCTTTTTTAAGAATCTTCGTATTGCTATCAATATCCTTATCTCGGTGGTGGCGGTAAGTTTTGGGATGGACACCTCTTTTTTTGGACTGAGTATTTTCAGCATCGGGATTATCGTTATCGCTATTTTTCTGGTTATCTCATTTCTACAGTATCGCAAGTTTATGTTTTATGTGGAGGGCAATTATTTTGTGATAGAAAAGGGCTTGATTTCCAGAGATAAAATAACCGTTCCGTTAGAAAGAATTCAAACGGTAAACATTAAGCAAAACGTTGTTCAGCAGCTGCTGAAGGTTGTAGCCATTAGCATTGATACCGCAGGTAGCGATCAAAAGGAAATGGAAATTTCCGCTTTGAGCAGGAGTTACGCCACCAGTTTGCAAGAGTATCTGATGGCTCAAAAAAAGAAAACCGTTGAGCAAGGTGAGGAAGATGACAAAGAAGATTCTGCGATATTAATGGATTCCGTTTCGTTTGAGTTGGATATTCCAAAAGGGCAGTCATTGGTGAACTTGAGTTTTAAAGATTTACTAAAACTTGGCCTTACCGAAAATCACCTGCGAACCGCTCTTTTGGTGTTTGCAGTAGTAAATGGCTATGTGTGGCAATACGAAGAATATCTGCTCAAGCCATTTGAAAAGTACATTGATGAACAGGCTGATTATTGGATGAATGAATACTTGATTCTGGTTCCATTAAGCATAGTGTTGTTTCTTATTGTTTCGGTATTAATTTCTATGATCCAAACAATATTGAAGTATTTCAACCTTCAGTTTTATATCGATCGAGCCGGGGTGCGCCTCATTTCAGGATTATTAAAGAGAAACGAAATTCAGATTCCTGAACATAAGATTCAGATTCTTAAAATAACTACCAATCCTTTGCGAAAGCTAATAGGATTAAAAACCTTAATAATAAAACAAGCGAGCAGCAGCCAAACGGTGGACAAGAAAAGCATAACGGTACCCGGTTGTAATGATGAACAGGAATGGCATATTACAAACACTTTGTTTCCTGAAAGCATAGGAGATCAGTTTACAACCGTTAGGCCCAATAATTATTTGCTACTGCGGATGACAGTGTGGCTTTCGTTACTACCATCTTTACTACTGGGCTTATTAGGATTTGTGCAGTGGGAAATAGGATTGGCCGCTTTGCTGTATTTACCCATTAGTTTATTCTTTATCAATAAGTACTACTCATCTATCTCCCTTTGCATTAGCCCTGATATGATAAGTATTGATACTGGCTGGGTATTTCCTACCTCTCAAAACGTGAAATTGTACAAGCTGCAAAGTGTGGGTTTTAAACAAAGCATTTTTGAGAAAAGACGCGGCTTGGCAAGTTTAGTATTTTATACAGCGGCCGGGCATTTGCGGATTAGTAATATAGATGAGCGCAATGCAAGCACTATTTACAACAATGCATTGTACACCATAGAAAGTGCCGATAAAGGCTGGATGTAATCCTATTGTTCCTCTTATCTTTGGCCACCTAAAGCAAACGTAGGAATACAAATGATGGAACTAAAACCATGGATAGCCGCAGCAAGGCTTCGCACTTTACCCTTAGCATTTTCGAGTATTATTTTAGGTTCGTGCCTGGCAGCCGCTAGTGGCAACTATAGTTTTTCCATTTTGATACTATGCCTGCTTACTACCCTTTGTTATCAGGTATTATCCAATTATGCCAACGATTATGGCGATGGTATAAAAGGAACGGATGCTAACCGAATAGGGGAAGCACGGGCTGTAGCCAGCGGGCAAATAACGGCCAGCCAAATGAAAAATGCAGTACGCATATTTGCCGCTTTATCCTTCGTGTTTGGTACCTGGTTAAGCATCATCGCTACCCGCGATTTGCATATTGCTATCACTTTTGGGTTTATCGGTCTTGGGCTTTTGGCCATTTACGCGGCTATTACCTATACTGTAGGAAAAAGAGCTTATGGTTATTATGGCTTGGGCGATTTATCAGTTCTTATTTTCTTTGGTATTGTAGGTGTAGTTGGCTCTTATTTTTTGCAAGCTAAAGAATTGGACTGGTTGGTTTTTCTTCCCGCAGGTTCTGTTGGCTTATTGGCCATGGGTGTGCTCAATCTTAATAATATGCGAGATATGGAGACCGATAAGCAGCATGGTAAAAATACCCTGGCTTCTATGATGGGCTTGAAAGGTGCAAAAATTTACCACGGCTTTCTTATCATCATCGCTTTTGATATGGCCTATATCTACAATGTTTTCACTGATGCTTCTGGCTGGGCCAATTTGTACTTTTTGTCTATTCCCTTTTTGGCTATGAACCTCATTAGTGTTTCCAAGGCACAAACCTCCGAAGACTTTGAACCCCTCTTAAAGCGCTTGGCACTCAGCACTTTGTTTTTTGCATTGACCTTTGGGTTTGGGCAGATTATTTGAGGTACTGAGCATTGTTAGCAGTACCAAGGAAAGTGAGAATTAATTAAAAAGATGAAGTATTCTTTAGGGTTATTAGCGTTGTTGCTGTCAATCTGGGTAAATGCCCAAAAAATGACAGTTGAATTTATTAAGGATGGGAACGCAAAGAATATTGATGACGATTTTAAAGTATATTTTTTGGTTGGAGATTCAAGCTACATGACCATAACAAAACCTAAAATTGATGGGAATTCATTCTTTATGCCCCCGGTTCAGAATAATGAAGCAATCATTTTATTTGAGTATAAAGGCAAGGTTTACAATTTAGGAACTCGGAATATTGATTTTAAGCAAAATATGAAATGGGTTTTCGGCTTTGACAAGAAACCATATTCAAGAGAGTATTATACTGAGGCAACAAAAAATAGTAATGTTGAAGGAGTATTTTATTTAGAGTTGCATCCACAAGAAAAAGGAGACGGAGTGGTTACAGCGGTTACTTTTGAAAACACCAAAGAGTTTTTGAAGTATGGAAAGTTTTTAATTTATAGTTGGGAATAGAGTAACCCGCTAGCTGGGATTTACCTTTGGTGAAATTCGTTATTAATCCGTTCCAACGTATAAATAAATTAAAAAAGTCGTGAAATATTTAATTCTTGTATTGATTAATATAATGGTGATATCTTCATCACTAACAGGCCAAATTGGTTCAAACAATATTTGTGATACCTTAAATATTCTGAGGGTAAGATCTAATGATGAAAATATAATAGAATTGGAGTTTTACAATGAAACCAGTCAAGAGCTGGCTTTGTTCACTGGGAAACTAGGGTATTGCGTTTTCAACAATTTTTTGACATTTCAAATAGACACGTTGAGTCAAACCGTCAATGTGAACCTTTTGCCAAATTATATAAACCATAAATGGTTCTATCCGTATTGCGATGAAGAATCAGATAAAGTAGAGAGTGTTAGAGCTTGGGAAAGAAAGAAGTTTATCATTAAGAAAAATGAGGCTTTTTTGGATTATTATGTGAGTGACAATTGCATACTATTAACCACTGAGAATACTTTGAATGAGATACATGTTAAAAAGCAACCATCTTCTAGGTCACTAGGAGAATTTGAAGATTACAATGTTGTTTTTTGGTACTCGATTACGTTTAGTTTAAATCATCAAATTGTTGAAAACAAGGTAGATGATTATCTAAGTTATAATGATTGGCTAAATAATTTCAGCATAATTAAATATGATAGTGGCTTAGTGCTAAATGACTTATTAAAGTAATTAATATTTCTCGTTAGAGTGGATTTACCTGCAAGCTAGGGCGTATTTGCAACCAAGCTAGGCCGGATTTGCAATCCGTGCTTCAGTTGCATAGCCGCTAAGTATAGTGAATAAAAAAAGCAGCTCCTAAAGGGCTGCTTTTATTTTTGGTATTATAAACGCTAACAACTGAGCGCATTGATAGCATCTCTAGCTTGCTGAATAGAAGTGTTGTATGCGGTAAGTTGCGAGGCAGCTACACAGGTTCTTACCCATAGCTAGCGCGGATTTGCAATCCGTGCTTCAGTTGTATTGCATTTACGGATTACTTATTTAGCCAAAAAAAAAAGCAACTCAATATGAGTCGCTTTTCTATTTTCATTCCTTAAAAGTTAAAAGCCAATGGCTAACGCTTAACAGCTAATAGCCGCAATAGCATCTCTAGCTTGCTGAATAGACGCATTATAGGCGGTAAGTTGTGAGGCAAGCACACAAGACCGAACGCCTTCCAAAGCATCAATATAATCATTGGCTGCATCTTTATAAGCTTGGCAGTTGGCAGGAGTAGGGTCAGTGGCATAGGCCGTAGCAGCGTTTGTCATTGCGGTGAGCTCAGCCTGAAAGCCTGTAGCCCAATTGGTGTAATTGGCACAAGGCCCAGCGGGGGGTGTAGTTCCGGAGTTATCATCTTTGCTGCAGGATGATAAACCTAGAGTGAGGGCCGCGATAAGCCCTAGATACATTTTAGTTTTCATAAGTTAAAGTTTAAATTTCCATAAAGTTAAGAATCATTTCCAACTGTCATAATCTTACTTTAGCGCAAGATTTTTTGAAATCCTAAATAGCGATTTACTATGGAAATGAGATGGATAAAGTACACCTTGAACTTTAAGAGACCTGCAGGAACCAGTAGGGGTGTAATGAATACCAAAGACACCTACTTAATAGAGCTGAAAGCTGATGGAAAAGTAGGAATAGGCGAATGTGGATTGTTGCGCGGGCTGAGTATAGACGATAGATCAAGCTATGAAGCCATGCTCAACTGGCTTCAAAATCATTTGCATTTGCCGGAGGCCGTTGTGTTTGGAGAATTGGTGGAGTTTCCTTCCATACAATGCGGATTGGAAATGGCCCTTTTAGACTTGAAAAGTGAGAATCACATTTTGTTTCCTTCCAGGTTTACCGAAGGGAAAGATAAGCAGCCCATCAACGGATTAATCTGGATGGGGGATATTGACTTTATGAAAAGCCAGATTCGTGAAAAACTGGACAGTGGATATAAGGTGCTGAAAATGAAAATTGGGGCTAATGATTTTGGCTCTGAATTGGATTTGCTAAAACAAATAAGAGAAATAGCAAGCGCTGATGAACTGGAACTTAGAGTGGATGCTAATGGAGCTTTTGCAGTGGCCGATGCTCGAGAAAATTTGAAGCGATTGGCTGAGTTGGAAATTCACTCTATAGAACAACCCATCAAAGCCGGTAAATGGGAGGATATGGCCGAGCTATGCATTAATCCACCAATCCCTATCGCTTTGGATGAGGACTTGATTGGGGTATTTAGTTCTTCGCACAAAAGGCAATTGCTAGAAATAGTAAAGCCTCAATACATAATTTTAAAACCGAGTTTGATTGGTGGCTTTAAGCGCAGCGAACAATGGATTCAGCTGGCCGAAAGCATGAATATAAAATGGTGGGTAACAAGTGCCTTAGAAAGTAATATTGGCCTTAACGCCATTGCCCAATGGAATTATACGCTGAATAATGCCATGCCATCTGGTCTTGGTACTGGTGGTTTGTTCACCAATAATTTTGAAAGTCCTTTGAGTATAAAGAATGGAAGTCTTCATTTTGATCCAGGCATTTCACTTCAGTATGGTATCTAAATAATAAGTCCCGACTTATTCAGTCAGGACTTATTGGGAAACAGGGTTAAAAACCTTAACAGGTTCTATATAGGATTAGGGATCTATATATGAGTTGACGTAGAGGTTAATAAAAAGGTTGGGTTAAATGGAAAATAAATTTCAGTTAAATGGAAAGTTTCTGACGGTGAAAGAGTTAGAAATTGAATTTTGTGAAATAGGTTCCTTTGTAAAAGAATATTTTTCAGACAGCAATTCTTACGATGTTTATACCTCTGGTAGTACGGGTAAGCCCAAAAAGATTTCTATACCTAAAGCCTACATGAAGGCTTCAGCTCAAAAAACACTTAGAGCTTTAGTTATTAATCCTGGTGATTCTTGTTTGCTGTGTTTGCCTACGGATAGAATTGGAGGTATAATGATGCTCGTGCGTTGGTTGGAAGGAAACCTCGATTTGTATGTGGCCACACCCGAAGCTACACCACTCAACAATTTTTCAAGAGAATTTGATTTTGCGGCAATGGTTCCGTATCAGGTGGAGCACTCAATTGATAAAATAGAAAAGGTTAAAAAACTAATCATCGGTGGAGCGGCTATTTCAGGTGATTTAGAGGAGAAATTGAAAACAAAGTCAACTTTGGTGTATCATACCTATGGAATGACGGAAACTATTTCACATGTGGCTCTCAGGAACTTGAAAGGTGAAAATCCCAACGTATTTGAGGCATTACCTGAAGTTACTTTTGCAACTGATAATCGAGGGTGTTTGATAATCAATGCACCCGACATAGGGGTGCAGTCATTGGTCACCAATGACGTAGTGGAGCTACAAGATTCTAAATCCTTTATCTGGAAAGGTAGAATAGATAATGTGGTGAACTCGGGTGGAGTGAAATTATACCCTGAAGATATAGAGCAAAAAATAGGGGGGATCGGATTTCCATTTTTCCTGTTCGCAATTCCTGATCAAAAATTAGGAGAAAAACTGGTAATGCTGGTTGAAGCAAGGGGTATTCTTTCCATAGAGCAATTTAAACGCAGTTTTGAAAGCTTGAGCAAATATGAAAAACCGAAGAAAGTTTTTACGATTTCAAAATTTATAAAAACTGCAGGCGATAAGCTCGACAGGAAAGCTACCGTACGTGCTTTTAGGGCTTCGTTTCCTAAAGATTAAGATTTTTAAAAGGAGTTTCTTCGCCTGGTTTCGGTTTGAATAATGCTAATGGCATTTACTATAGAAAGCGAAAAATAGAGGTATATCAAGGACCAAATAGTACCTACAAAGACGTACACTAGCCACCATTGAAATAAATAAATGAAAGGCCCAACAAAGGTGCCAATGCAAAATTTTATGGAGCCATGCCAAGCTGGGTCTTTAAAAATGGGCTTCAGCTTTTTCCACAACAAGATGAGCAGAATGTTATTGATAAAAGAAAAGGGGAGAAGCAGCTTGTAGAGTAAATTTGGGTGAGGAGGCTGTTTTTTAAGCTCTTTACCTTCATTTAGTAATGCCAATTGCTTTTGAGTTTCTTCCAAGTTAGAAAAGTCGGTACCAGCCTTTAATAATGCTTCATACTTTTCTTCATAGTCCTTTTCTGGGGTAATATTTACTGTGAGTTGACACAATTGCTTCCGCACATTCTCCATCAGTTCTTGCGTAGCCACTACCTGCTCGGGCTGCTCATAATACTTACGCGCACTTATTGGTGTACCGTAATGCACGCTTAGTTTTGATCTAAAGTCTGTATGATTTTCGTAATTAATACCAACAGGTACAATGTCGATATCCTTATCAGGATTTTTTTCTAAATAATCATAGGCAAGCTTTGTAAATCCGTTTTTTAGAGGTTTAACTCTATAATCCA
>JAUICR010000317.1 GCA_030427785.1 Bacteroidia bacterium
TGAGTAAAATGATAAGAACATAGGCAAAACTGAGCACACCCACATTGAGCCAGGTGCGCAATCCGGCACCCATTAAATTTCTATATGCAAGTTGAAATGCGAGTTTCATTACACTGTGTATTGCGCTTCTACCACTTCATCTTTCACAACCTTACCATCTTCCAGAGAAATGATTCTATCCAAATAACCCATCACCTTTTCATCGTGCGTAGAAAACACGAATGTGGTTCCAAGTTCTTTATTGAGTTGCTTCATCGTTTTTAAAATGGCATGAGCATTCTTGGCATCCAAATTGGCAGTGGGCTCATCGGCCAAAACTATTTCCGGTCGTTTTACCATAGCACGAGCTATAGCCACCCGTTGGCCTTCTCCCCCCGATAGTTTTGCGGGCTTTTTGTCTGCTTGGTTTTCTATCCCAACCCACTCTAGCGCGTCCATCACCATTTTTTTGCGCTCAGCTGCCGTGTGGTTTTGCAGGAGCAATGAGAATTCTACATTCTCAAAAACCGTGTAAACCGGCAGCAGATTATACACCTGAAACACAAAACCAATATGCATATTCCGCAGCAAGGCCGACTGCTTATGACTGAGGGTGGCAATGTCTTTTCCCATTACCAAGGCCTGGCCTTCGGTAGGTGCATCTAAAGACCCCATGATGTTCAATAAGGTAGTTTTTCCCGATCCACTTGGGCCAATCAAACCTGCGAATTCGCCCTTTTCAAATTCAAGGTCAATACCTTTTAATGCAGTAAAAAATCCATCTCCAACCGGGAATTTCTTGACTACGTTTTTTAATGATATGATGTTTTCGCTCATGATATTGTATCTATTTTTTTAACTCTTTTTTCTAACTATCTCGCCACGCTCAAGCGCGGCACCCACACATCGAAAGGGAATTCGCCACGTGAGCTTTTAACTTATAACCCATTAACCTTTCAACTTCCATTCAATGATTAAATACCAGCATCACACGTAATCCCGGCCCTGTAAAAGAGCTCACAAAATCACTTTCATCATTACCTAAATTCAAGCTAGTATCGGGCGTATAATAGGCCATAAGGTATGCGGTAATCTTTTTAAAATCATGTTGATAATTCAAAAAGAAAGACGCTGATTCAGTCTCCCAGTTATACGTGGTAAACAAGCTCAGGTTATCAAAAAAACCTACGGGATACGAAATGCTCAAAGCAGTAGTATTTGTACTAGTAGAAAAACCAAAGCTACTTTCATCAAAGCCTACTATTAAATGTTCGGCCACTACGTTTAATCCACTACCTAAGCCAAATGTATAATCAGTGCCTATTGTCAACAAGGTTTGATTAGTAAAGTCTCCAATACTGATGTGTTTTTTTATTAATACGGTTTCAAACCAAAGCCCAATGCCTACATCCCACTTACCATCCAAGCCTATTCTATCTTCAGGTATAGAAGCCAACTCCGGGTTGATTGTAAAATCGCTGGCATCAGCGGTTCTGTGATTATAGGATATTGCCATTTCCCCCTTTTTAACGGGATGCTGAAAACGTCCTCCAAATTCTGGTTTGTCTTGTACTGGCCCCACTAAATCAAAACCACGAGGTTTGCTGTTACCATACAATCCCCAAAGCCAAATGTTTGCATTATTCTTAAAATAATAGCGACCCAATACCGCATTTACTCCAGCTGTTATAGCCAAAGGATCTCTTGGGTCAATCTCATTAAACCACTGCAAGGGGCGTAATATCATGGCTGAACCAAAATCTATTTTTTGAAGTCCCAAACGCACTTCATACCTCTTACCAGAAAAACGAGCATAAATGCGATATGGAAGAATGTTGCCATCTGCTGTGACGGAGTCATCATAAAAGAAAACCGAACCATACATGTTGGCTGAGGCCTCAAAGTACAAACTGTGACCGGTATCTAACTTCCAATCATAGTTTAACTCCGGTAAATAACGGCCATTCAATAGTCCCCATGAATCATTTTGCGGACTCCAGTTGGCAACTCCCGAAAGCTTACCATCAAAATTGAAAACATTTTGCCCATGAGCTACAAACGTACTGAGTAGTAATGCTATATAGAGGCTAATTCTCACCTTCAAGTTTACTTTGAGATAGAACTCCGTAAAAGAAAAAATTAGTCAATTCCATGATGGCATCATGCGGATTTTCATGCAGTGCCAAATAAGTTGGGTCAAATAATTTTTCCTGAATTACCCCTAACAAATAGAAAATTGAATCCATTTTTAAATCCTTTCGAATCCAACCTTCTTCTTGTGCTATGGTAAAATCTTTGCGTATTTGAGCTTTAC
This sequence comes from Bacteroidia bacterium, assembly GCA_030427785.1. GTDB lineage: Bacteria > Bacteroidota > Bacteroidia > Flavobacteriales > Schleiferiaceae > Owenweeksia. Next base: position 2,294 of record JAUICR010000317.1, read on the forward strand.
TTTTTTCAGAATAACTTGCAATCAGCATCTGCAAGTCGCTATCATCACTTTGGTAAACTTCTTTCATAAACTCAGGGCTCAAATCTTGCGAAGCCTGATGCTTGAGTAAAACAATGGCCTGCACCTTATCGGAGAAAGGGATACTGCGCTGCATGATTTTATTATAATCAGACATTCCCTGCTCCTGGATAATCGTTAGCAGAGCTATTACCAGCTCCTTTTT
>JAUICR010000318.1 GCA_030427785.1 Bacteroidia bacterium
GTATGCAGGTGTAGCCGGCTGTAGTGGTGGTGCCACCGGTGGGCGATCTCATGGCTCTGTTCTATAAGGTGGAAAGGCTGCCCCGCTGCCTTCAGCCTGGCCGCAACGGCCAGCCCTGCAGGCCCAGCCCCCACAATGAGTGTGCCTACCGCTTTGCCCATCCCTCCAGTCTTTGTATGCCCTCCCTGAGCAGCCCGGGAACGGGCGCTTTGCTGCCCTGCCGATAGTCATAAGTCACCATGACGGCATTGGCAATGGCTACCAATCGCTGATGCCGCTGACTGAACATACGGCAGTGCATGGCGAACCGGTCTTCCGAAAGCTCGGTCACCTGTATGCCCAAGTCTATGGTATCCGGATAGATCACAGGGAAGAGGTACTTGCAGTCTTGCTTGGCGAGGATGACACCCGGCAGTCCGGTGCCTTCTAGCACTATCGGGTAGCTCAAGTGGCTGAGATAAGCCACACGGGCATGCTCAAACCACTTGAGGTAAACGACGTTGTTGACGTGGCCCGCGGCGTCCATCTCGCCCCACTGCACCTCGATCTGCGCTTGTACCGGGAAAGCTCCGGCTGAGCTAAGCGGGTGTTCCATTGCTTTAGGGTTCTAGTTCGTATTCCATGAAATCAGCCCAGGCACGTAAATCGTTTACTACCCGCCGTAGCGCAGGCTGTTTGGGCTGTAGGGCCGTAAGTGCAGCGGTATAGCGGTTGCCCTTTGCGTCCTCGCAGCCCATCAATGGTATGCCGGAGCGAAACCCTAAGCATACGCCTACGGTCACTTTAGTTTTTTCCATGCTGTGAGGGCGTGGGCTGTCCATTACCGCTTTGAAGGGCAATGGGAGGTACTCTTCGAAATAATCCAGCCAGCGCTCTTCTACGCTGCCTGTGGGCGGCAGCAAGATGCTGAGGAGCCTTTCGTGCTGCGCTTTGGGCAGGATTTTTAGCCCATGTAAGTAGAGCAGCGTTTCATAGATCGCTTGCTCTTCTGCTTCACTGACCTTTCTTCCGGGTGTTGTTTTTGCCAGGAACCCTTCCTCTATGTCTATCAGTACATTGAAACTTGGCCCGGTTTCAGTGATGTAGCTGGGGTCTATTTTGGAAAGGCTAGAGGTAGAGAGGCGGATGTAGTAAAGAGCTTCTTCGGTCTCTGCGTCGAGCAATGCCTTTGTGACTGTGCCTTTGAAGCCTTTGAGGTTTTGATAGGCCCCTGTCTCCCAATTGGTGATGATTTCAAAAACGTGGGTGGTGCCACAGGCCAGAATAAAAAGAGAAAACAAGAAAATATTTGAGTATTTTTAATAAAAAATCATATGTAAATGATATTAAACACTTCTAATAAATTATGTTTTTGAACTAAAAAAACGTAGGTTTTTTCAACAATTTAAAAATGACACATTATCTATCTGTTTATGAATTGATTAGAACATAGAGTTATTGCCAATTTTGAATATTATTTTGATACATGGCATTTAAAGATAACTGAACGGCCTTAGCGGTATTACCACCTGTACGAACATTTGAAATTGGTATTGTATTGTTTATGATACTATTTCTAAAATCAACCAAAGCTTGTTTACTCGGATCTAAATGCGATACCTTAATTTCAACACCTTTACCTTGTTCTTGTGGGTTAGCCGTTGCACCTGAAACGCCATCAACATTACCTAGCTTTTTTAGTTTTACACCTTTTTCGTAATACAACCAAGCCTTTTGGTAATCTAATAAAATAGTACCCTTGCTACCATGTACCTTTATTTGGTAATCTCCTAAGGCATTATTGGTTAAACAAGTAAAAGTAGCTTTAACTCCACTTGGATAATTATATATTAAGTGGGTATTATCGAAAGTTTCTCTACCATCTTTCCAAAAATCAATACCTCCTACACCTCTTATGTCCTTAGGGTTTTCACCCAATACCCAGTGTACAAAATCTATTTGATGGGAAGATAGTTCGGCGGTTAATCCACCAGAGAATTCTTTATACATCCTCCAATTAATTTGCCGTTCTAAAGAAGGGTTAGAAACGGGCCTCCTCCAATTTCCATTTCTATTCCATTGGCATTCAAAAAGGCTAATCGCTCCAATTTCGCCTCCTTTAATCATATTAACAACCTCATTGTAAAGCCTAGAACTGTGATATTGATGCCCAGTTTGAAAAATTTTATTCGATTGGTCTACTTTTTTTATCAGTGTATGGATAGGTTTTAAACCTTTTACCATGGTTTTTTCACAATATACGTGTTTACCCGCGTCTAAAGCATCTAAAGCAATTTGAGCATGAGTACTAAACGGTGTTGCTATTAAAACAGCATCAATATCCTTATTACTTAAGAGATCTTTATAATTACTATATCCTTTAGCTTTAATACGGGTTTGACTAAGCGCTTTTTCTAATCTAAACGCTAATATATCGCAACAAGCAATAACTTCTATACCATCAATATCGTTCAAAAAAGGAATTAAACCAGAGCCTCTATCTCCTGTTCCTATAATTCCTATATTAACTTTAT
>JAUICR010000319.1 GCA_030427785.1 Bacteroidia bacterium
CATCAGGAATAGAGTAATAATTCAATACGCCAACCTTCAAGTTGTAAAAGGATTTTTGCCCTGCCTGTATCATATCATGTACCCAAGCAGCCACTTCATGCCCTTCGGACATAGCCATCTCCACTCCTTTTTCCAGTCCTATGGCATCCCATATTTCGAAGGGGCCATGCTGCCAACCAAAACCTGCACGCATGCCTTGGTCTATTCTGAATAGCTCATCTGAGATTTCGGGAATGCGATGCGACACGTAGGCAAACAAACCTCCAAATGACTTGCGGAAAAAATCACCTGCTACCCCATCAGCTGCTGCCAACACTGCAAAGCGATCTTTTACATTATCTATGGTTTTAGTTTGCTCTAATACAGGAAATCTTGATTTCTGCTGAGGGCCATATTCCAAAGTTTTTAAATCCAGTGAAAGGATTTCTGAGCTGCCATCCGCAGCTTTTACCTTTTTATAAAAGCCTTGACCGGTTTTGGACCCCAGCCATTTTTCATCCAACATTTTTTGGATAAAATCAGGCATGGCAAATACAGCATTGCGCTCATCGCTCTTTACATTTTCATAAAGCCCGTTTGCCACATGCACCAAGGTATCAAGCCCCACCACATCTGCCGTGCGGAAGGTTGCTGACTTTGGACGGCCTATTAATGGCCCCGTGAGTTTATCAACATCCGCTACGCTCAGTCCCAGTTCTTTTACAGTATTAAAGAGCTCCATCATGCTAAATATCCCAACCCTATTGGCAATAAATGCCGGGGTATCTTTTGCCAAAACCGTGGTTTTGCCAAGATGTACATCTCCAAAATGCATAAGAAAATCAATAACCTCAGCATCGGTATCGGGCGTTGGAATAATTTCTAGAAGCTCTAAATACCGAGGTGGGTTAAAAAAGTGCGTTCCACAAAAATGCTTTTTGAAATCTTCGCTTCTTCCTTGCGTCATCAGGTGGATTGGAATACCTGAGGTATTAGAAGAAACCAAGGTACCCGGCTTACGATGCTGCTCTACTTGGTCAAACACTATTTTCTTAATATCCAATCGCTCTACCACTACCTCAATTATCCAGCCCACATCTTTGATGCCCTGCATATTATCTTCAAAATTGCCGGTAGTAATACGGCTGGCAAAAGCCTTGTCATAAATAGGTGATGGGTTGCTTTTGAGCGTGGAAGCCAATGCTTGATTCACAATTCGGTTTCTTACCACTGCATCCTTTAAGGTTAAACCTTTGGCCGTTTCCTTTTCATCCAATTCACGCGGAACGATATCCAGTAAAAGGACCTTTAAACCAATGTTAGCAAAGTGACAAGCAATACGCGAACCCATAATTCCCGAACCCAACACCGCTACGCTTCTTATTGTCTTATTCATATTTTCTCTTGATATATTTTTCTGTTGCTTATCAAATCATTTATTTTCTCAATCACCCCAAAAAAGTTTTCCATCTGCTCTTTACTAAAGGCTTCTGAAACTACCGTATTAAACTGCACCACGGCTTCTTTGGCCTGCTTTCTTTTTTCCTTACCAAAATCGGTAAGATGTACCAACATACTCCTCCCATCTTGCGGATTTCGCTTGCGAACTATCAGCCCTTGATCTTCCATATTTTTCAAAATCCTAGATAAACTCGTGGCCTCCATTCCCATCTTTGGGCCCAAGGCTGTAGATGGCGTTCCTTTATCAAAGTCGATATTGAGCAGCACGTAGCCTGTAGCCATGGTTCCTCCATATTTGCCCGCCTCTTCATTGTACATTTTGGCTATGCTTTGCCAAGTCTTTTTTATATGAAAATCAATGGTTTCTTCCGGTTTCAAGTGTGTTGCGTTTTGGGGTTCTCAAATATAGAAATATTATTATGCATGCATAGCATTATTTCTGTCATTTTTGGTTTAAGCTTTCTAAAATAAGGTGTTTTATCAAAGACGAACCACTTAATGTGTACTTTATGAAAACAAGTAATAATTGACAAGCAGCTCATCATTGCGCCTCCACCTCAGCCATGCCTGCCCCAGTGCTGTAGAGCCTTCATCAAGAATTGTTACCTGCAGCCAATCGCCTCGCACCAAAATGGGCTGAAACACACAGTCGGACTGAGGTACGTTATAGAACCCTGCATGATCGAAATGGCGAACCCGCAGAGGGTTCGCCTCTGTACTGATTGGCTCTACGCTATAGGTGTTGAGCAAAAAATCGGGCCACAACTTAAGCCCTACATCTTGCAGTGCCACCCATGCTGTTTGTCCGTCATATTGGTTTACCTCTACCAAAGCCCATTGTTGCGATTTGGCCAATACCTTAAATAGTATAACCCCGTAATCAAACTTGAGGTGCTCGGGTGCAAACCAGGGTGGAGCGTAGGTAATATCTAAATCGCCTTGGCTATTGCTACCAAACACCAAACTGTCTACAGGAGCAGGCCTATCATCCCATTGGGCAAAAAGATGGTCTGAATAAAAATAGAAAACTGCTAGCGAATCATATCGTGGGGTGGCTAGGCCTAAGCCCA
>JAUICR010000320.1 GCA_030427785.1 Bacteroidia bacterium
GTTTACGTCAAATTTTATATCAAAGGCCGGATAGGTTTCGGGAGCATCGCTGTACACACCATTTACATTTCCATTAAAACTAAATGACCCTGTGGTTTTTACATCACTATAATCTTGATAATAAATTGCAGGAATGAGAGACAGTAAACTTTTAAAATCAGTATTGGGGGCATCAAAGGATAAATCCATGCTGATGTCTTCGGCTGGCATGGCCACAAAGCCTTTAAAGTTTAGAAGCACTTCATTCAGCATCACTTCGTTTTCAGCAAAAGTGAATTTAAACTCGGGCTGGTTCAACTCTAGATTAATTTTTGCATCCGCCTTTGCTTTGGTCAAATACCCTATTCCATCCATATCAAAGCTCAAAGCTTCGATACTTGTGGTAGTTTCCAGATTCACAATATCACTCGTAAAATCGCCCGTACCTGTATGATCCAAATCAATAATACTTACATACATATGGCCTTGCTGGTCATCGTAAATCAAATTGAAATTTTCTACCGCATATCTCTTTAGGCTAAATTTAAAATCAGAAGTTTCGGCCGTAGGGGCTTCATCGTCTGCTTCAGCTTCTTCGCTGGGCTTCATTATATCGTAATTGGCCGCCCCCGAAGTGTCTATCACTACGTGCACTTTTGTATCTATCAGTCGAATAGATTCCACACTAAAATGGTTGCCCGATATGACACTAAACAGGTCTAAATCAACATCAATTAATCCAATCTCTGCCAACCGGGTTCCTTCAAATATTCCTACTCCATCCACCGTTAGGTTTTCGATACCCAACCAAAAGTTTGGGAAAGACTTAAACAGACTCAAATCGATATCCTCAAACTCAACTTTTGCATTTACCGTATTATTAATTTCGGCCTTGGCCGCAGCCATTATTTCATCCTTTAGCACCATAGGTAGTATGATAGCTGCCGCAATAATTAAGACAACTAAAACTCCAAAAATCTTTAAAAGTCGTTTCATATTTCTAGGTATTAAAAAAGCAATTAAGGCTCAAAAGTAGCTTCAGAATTGTGTTTCTCATTATAGTTTAACATCCCTTCTCCTTTCGCTATTACAGTAGAAATGGTAGCATCACCGGTCACATTTACGGTAGTTCTGCACATGTCCAATATTCGGTCTACAGGCAAAATGATGCCAATCCAAGCCGGGTTTAATCCTACCGATTGTAATACAATAATTAACATTACCAACCCTGCGCTTGGCACGGCTGCCGAACCAATAGATGCTAATGTGGCGGTGAGCACAATGGTAAGCTGCTGGCCCAAACTTAAATCAATAAAATGCATTTGGGCTAAAAACACCACCGCTACCGCTTGATACAGGCTAGTTCCATCCATGTTTACTGTTGCACCTATAGGTAACACAAAACTTGTGATTTTCTTATCCACCCCTAAGTTATCTTCTACACACTCCATAGTTACTGGCAAAGTGGCCGCACTACTGGAGGTAGAAAAGGCCAAGGTTTGTGCGGGCAGTATACTTTTGAAAAAACTAGAATAACTAATCACTTTTACAAACAGCTTAAGGATAAGCGGATATACTGCAAAAATCATAAGTGCCAACCCCAGAAATACCGTAAGCGAATACCAGGATAGGCCATAGAAAATATCTTTCACCTTGTTGATATTTGGTTTTGGTTTTAGTGGAAGTACGGGCAACGCTCTCTGCATTTTATATTTATAGATGAACGAATATATACGTTTCGTGCGGTGTATTAAAAATGATCGGTTTAGTTATTATGAATTGTGAATTGCTCCATCAAATCACTAACACTCAAAATCTCTTCAATTCCATCTACCCCTTTTCCTGCTTGCCAAATTTCGTCATATGCCGAATTCTTAACTACCTTTTTGTGTGTTTGCAAACCTCTCAATAAAAGCAAGCTGCGCATAATTTTCTTTGTCTGTGGTTGTTTGAGCAAAAAGCCAAAAATTGGATTGACCATTAGCCCACCCTTTCTAATATCCGCTGTACCGATTACTGAAGAAGTTGTTCCTGCTAATTTATTCGTCGAAACAATATCTTCCTCTTTGGCGCGGACGATTGCATGTTTGTAGCTCTCTGGAACTTGACATTCTTTGGTCGCTAAAAACCTCGTACCCATTTGAACCGCTGAATAACCTATCTGTAAAGCTTCTTTATAATCCTTTGGACTACCAACCCCTCCTGCGCAAACCAACGGAATATTCAGATCCGCTAACTCCTCGTACATTTCTAGAGGAGACTTCAACCCTGTTTGTCCGCCTGCTCGATTATTCACACAATTCAAACCATCAACACCGGCATCAGTAGCTTTCTGTGCAAATTTCCTAGTCGTAACATCGTGATATACAACTATGCCATTTTTATGAGCTCTATCTACCACCCACTTAGGATTTCCCAATGATGTCAAAAAGAACTTTACTCCTTCTTCAATAGAGATATCCATCCATTTACGCATCCGTTTCTCATATCTTTTGTTACCATCCAACAAAGTAAAATTC
>JAUICR010000321.1 GCA_030427785.1 Bacteroidia bacterium
CAATAGACATGGCGCTGCCTATCTGGGCTGATATTAATTATAAGCTAAATAGCAACTTGAGTGGAGGCTTAAGGCTAGATGCCATGATACGCTCCTACTATTTGAACCAACCCTATTTTGGAACTACTGATGAGTACATTACTCGTCTTACTCCTGATTTGTACGCTTATGTACAATATAATATTGCTAAAAATTATGTGTTCCAATTCAAGGTAGGCCACTCGGTATTGCGCGGATATCGAATGTTTGAAGTGGACGATAAAGTGGATTTGTCGTTTTCGGGAATAAATTTTGGTGATGACCGCACGCAGTTAAACACCAATGTAAAAGACGGTTTTATGTTTCAGGTTCGCTTTCACTACCGCTTTTACTTGTAGCATTTACTCCATTACGTACACCCGTTTTACCCTTTGTGAGATAGAGGTGAGCACCTCATAAGGTATGGTTTGCATTTTACTAGCCACCTCATACACACTCAGGTTATCGCCAAATATCTCTACCGCATCCCCTGCTTCTACATCACTACCTGATACATCTATCATAGTCATATCCATACACACATTTCCTACTACCCTATAGCGTGCATTGCGTATTACCACCTCACCTACTCCATTGCCTAAGCTTCTTCTAAAACCATCAGCATAGCCTATAGAAATCACCGCAATTTTAGTAGCCTTCTCAGCTACAAAAGCTCTATTATACCCCACACTTTCTCCTACCGATACATACTTTATTTGCGAAACATGAGCCTTAAGTACACTTACGTGCCTTAGATGTTGCCTTTCATTGTTATCCGAACTCACACCGTATAAGCCTATACCCAATCGTACCATATCGTATTGCTGGTCAGGAAAATTATTTATCCCTGAAGAATTTAATAGGTGCTGAGTAAAAGAGATATTCAATACAGATTTCAATAAGGCGCACATCTTCTCAAAGCGCTGAATTTGAATGAGTGAAAATGCTCTTAATTTTTCGTCATCAGAACTCGCAAGGTGCGAGAACACCGAAGACACTTTCACTTCATTGTGATTTTCCAAAAACTGCATCAAGTCTTCTAAATCAAAATCTTCGAAACCCAAGCGGTTCATTCCTGTTTCCATCTTAAGGTGGATAGGGAAACCATGATTAGCCCCCTCTAAACTTAAGGTCTGCACTAATACTTTGAGCTGGGCTAAACTGTAAATTTCGGGCTCAAGCCTATAGTGAATTAACTCTTTAAATGCCGATGGCTCAGCATTTAAAACCATAATGGGCAAATTCACTCCCGCCTTGCGTAGCTCTACCCCCTCATCTGTGTAGGCTACTGCCAGGTAATCAAGTTTGTGAAACTCCAAAAGGCTAGCTATTTGGTACGCACCACTCCCATACGAAAAGGCCTTTACCATGGCCATCATCTTTACCCCTGGCTTTAGTTTTGCTCTAAAATAGTTTAGGTTGTGCACCACGTTTTCAAGCCTTATCTCCATCACTGTTTGATGCGACTTTTCTTCAAACCACTTCCCTATTTTTTCGAACTCAAAAACCCGAGCCCCTTTAAGCATTAAAGCAGAATCATGATACTTTAATCCGTAAGCTTCCTTTAAAAACTGGGCCGTGCTGCCAAATGAACGAATACTGATTTTTAGGCTCCAATTATAACTTTGAGTTTTAGGCCCTATTGTTACCAATTCGTCTATAGAATGTGCTTTCACTATTCGCTCTACCTCGCGGTATAGTTGAGTATTGTCCAAGCCACTCTGCAAAATATCAGATAGAATTAATACCTTTTTGCGATCACCTGATTGCTGATCTAAAAAATCTAATGCCACCGGCAGCGATTCTAAATCTGAGTTATAGGCATCATTTATTATTATGTTTCCTTGCCTTCCCTCCTTCATTTCGAGGCGCATAGCTACGGGCTCTAGCCGCTCCATATTGTTTTGCACACTTCCTGGCTCAGCACCACACACCAAGGCTGCCAAGCTAGCATGCAATGCATTTTCTATAGAAGCGTCATCTGTAAAGGGTATAGTAAAAAACAGTTTTTGGTCTTGATAAACTGCTTGTATTCTTGCTACTTTTTGAGTTTTTACTATCTCGCTTATATAGAGGGCGGCCTTTATATTTGTTTTACTCCAGGCTACTAAGTCTATTTTATGTTTCTTGGCAAAAGCCTCTATCGCACTATGGCAATTCTCCTGATCCTGACAATAAATAAGCTTCTCACAATTTTTGAATAGAATTAATTTCTCATCTAACTTTTGCTCGATAGAGCTAAAGTTAATGGCATGTGCCGAGCCTAAATTGGTAAATATGCCAAGGTTGGGCCTAATCATTTTCTCAAGTTTGGCCATTTCATAAGGCTCGCTAATACCTGCTTCAAAAATTCCAACCTCATCTGCTTCTCCCAAATTCCAAATAGAAAGTGGAACGCCAATTTGTGAATTATAGCTAAGAGGGCTTTTTCTAACCTTATAGGAAGTATCTAACAGCTGAAACAACCATTCTTTTAC
>JAUICR010000090.1 GCA_030427785.1 Bacteroidia bacterium
TTGCTGGCCAAGCATTTGGCAAAACCTCACCCGTGCCGGTTTTTAGCAAACTTTTTATGATTGAAATAAAAAGCACCGCTGAGCAAGTGGTTAATATAGGAGAGCACCTTTATGGCGAATCGGGTTTATACATTCTTAATGGAAGTATTAAAAGCGATGAAAATGTATACGAGCCCAAGCAACTATTGGTAGCAAAAGATAGCAGTTTGTGCGAGTTTACAATGGCCGCAAACAGTACCATTTACATTTTTGGCGGTGAGCCATTTCCCGAAGAACGCTTTATAGATTGGAACTTTGTAGCCACCAGCAAAGAGCTGATAGAAGACGCCAAGCAGAAATGGAAAGATCAAACTTTTGCCAAAATAAAAGGAGACGAAACAGAATACATCCCCTATCCTTCGCGTGGCAAATAAAAATTTAGCTTTAACAAAATATTACTGCCCAGTTAGCATTTTTATCTGCAAGATTTTATTGTCATTGGTTTAGCTTTGGCGCTGACTATTTTTTAGTCAATTCGGATATTTATCGTTCATACTTTTAAAGACAAGATTACCAAATGCATATACCCTTATTACAAGATATACTGATACTATTAGGATTTTCAGTGGTCATTGTTTTTGTACTTCAACGGCTCAAACTTCCTTCTATCATTGGTTTTTTGCTTACAGGTGTAATTATTGGTCCTTATGGGTTAAGTCTCATCCACGCAGTAGAGCAGGTAGAAATTTTATCTGAAGTGGGTGTTATTCTGTTGTTATTTGTCATAGGAATGGAATTGTCTATCAAGCAATTGGCTTCTATTAAAAAGACGGTTTTTATTGGTGGATTTTTACAAGTAGGTGTTACTGTAGGCGTAGCGGCAGTGGTGTATAATTTCTTAGGCAATTCATGGAACGAATCTGTTTTTGTGGGATTCCTGTTCTCCTTGTCAAGTACCGCCATTGTTTTAAAAACATTACAAGATCGCCAAGAAATGTCGGCACCACATGCGCGAAATGCCTTGGCTATTTTAATCTTCCAAGACATTATTGTAGTGCCCATGATGCTGATTACCCCCATGATGGGAGGGCAATCTACCGATATTGTAATGGACATTCTTATGCTGCTATTAAAGAGTGGTGTTGTACTGGTTATTACGTACATAAGTGCACGATACATTGTGCCTAGGCTAATGCACGCGGTGGCCAAAACCAATAGCAAAGAGCTGTTTTTGTTGGTAACCATTGCCTTGTGTTTTGCCGTAGCATTTCTTACTTCCGAAATAGGCCTGTCGCTAGCGCTGGGAGCTTTTATTGCAGGGCTCATCGTTTCCGAATCGGAGTATAGCCATCAGGCCACCAGCATCATCCTGCCCTTTAGAGAGCTCTTTACAAGTTTCTTCTTCGTATCTGTAGGTATGTTGCTTGATTTAAGTTTTTTCCTAAACAATATCCCTATCATCCTGCTTTTGGTATTGGTGGTGTTGCTTGTAAAGTCGAGTATAGCAGCAGCGGCAGTGGCTATTCTCAAGTACCCCACAAGAACTGCCCTGCTTACCGGTTTGTCGCTTTTTCAGGTTGGAGAGTTTGCTTTTATTCTCTCAAAAGTGGGTATAGAGTATAACTTACTGAGTGCCGAAACCAACCAGTATTTTTTATCCGTTTCTATCGTTTCTATGATTTTAACACCGTTTGTAATCATCTTTTCGGAAAATATAGCGGGTAGGTTTATAGGTATTTCAAAAAAACTAGGATTAGAAAATAAGCTAGCCTCAGAGAATGGCAGTGAGGAGTTATCCGATGCCCAGCTAGAAAACCATTTGGTAATAATAGGATATGGAATAAACGGGAGTAACTTGACCAAAGCGGCTGCTGCCAGTAACATACCGTATGTAGTAATAGAAATGAACGCTGAAACCGTAAGAAGGGAAAAAGCGAAAGGCATACCTATTTTATTTGGTGATGCCACTCAGGATCACATTCTTGAAACCGTACATCTATCAAAGGCCAGGGCGGCCGTAATAGCTATTTCTGACAATTTTGCAACAAAAAGCATCCTCAAAAATATTCGCTCCCACTCCGATTCATTGTATTTGGTAGTAAGAACGAGGTATGTAAAAGAAACTTCAGAGCTACTGGCGCTGGGTGCTGATGAAGTAATTCCCGAAGAATTTGAAACATCCATACAAATCTTTGCGCATATACTTCAAAACTTTTTGGTACCAGAGGGTGAGATAGAACAACTCATAGAAAAGGTTAGAGCCGACAATTATCAATTGTTTAAAGGAGAATTGAAGCTGCCTAAAACGTATAGGCCTACCAGTTTAGCAGATTTCAATATTACCTGTTTGCGTATGTTGGGCGATAGCAATAGATTTTTAGGGAAACCTTTGAGTGAGCTAAACTTAAGAGCTGAATTCGGAATCAATGTTCTTGTTATCAAACGTAAAAATGAACTATTGGAGAGCATTCAACCCACCGAGATTTTGAAACAAGGCGATATTGTATACATCCAAGGAAATCAAGGTCAGATTGAGCAGTTCCGAAAAATGATTGAATAGGGCAACTGAGTTATTCGAGATTCTTATCTGTACTAAGCTAAGTGAACCATTATATCTTGCCACCAATCTCTTGTACTTAGTTCAGATGATGCTTTTGCTTAATTTTTGGGGCTATAGCCTTTGAGGCGAGAATAAAACCTTGAGCTACCAAGCACACGATAATCAATATTGCTACTTGAAATTGGCTCACCACTCCGGCTTTGGAGGCAAGTACTTTTGATTGATCAAGTAGCGTTTGCCCAACTCTGGTCTGTATTTTACTCAATTCCTGAAGCTCTTGTCGTATCTCCTCAAAAATCCCATCAACATCTGCTATAGTGTGGTTTGACTTTCTATTAAGCACATCTTGCTGCAGGCGGTACGACTCGTCAAGGTGACTTTTTAATAATTGCAAAATACTATCTTCATCCCTCACCAAATAGGTTTCTTCAAAAGCTCTTACAATCGAATCTTCTTTCTGTTGATGTTTTGAAAACTCTTGCAGTGCATGCTCTTTATTAGCCTCCTCATTTGCCAAGTAACTTTTAGTTGACATCATTCTTTGGGTAGAATGATCAGATAAATGATACACAGCAATAGAAGGAATCAAGCGATCATTAAACATAGAAATGGAGTTGACATTTAGTTCACTCAAAAAATTTCGCTCCACAAGTACTCCCAGTAGCAATAATATTATCATAGACAGCAAGGCCAGAGCAACCTTATACTTTTCTCGAATTACAAACAATTTTTTCATTTTTCTCCTTTACTAAATTTCGCCCATCCTTTCGTATGATTCAAACATAGTGCTTTTATGGGAGTCCAGTTTTATAGACATTCCTCATAAGTGGCATAGCTAAATCACAATTTAGATGGTTTTTATTAAAAAACTGTAATTGTTTGTAACGCTTGATTTTTTAGCACAAAAAAACTCCAGGAATGTCCGTTAAAGCACTTTTTAGTAAAATATATAAGCTCTAACAATTGAGCGAAAAAAGCATACTGGTTTTATTTACAACACTTTGAATTTTGAAAAAAGGATAATGCCACCTAAGGAGCACTACCCTACCAACTACCCTTTTGAACTAGGAACGCGATGCAATCGCGCACCAGCGGGGCTAGATGGTGCGACCACTTACTTAAATTCCTCTCAATGGTATGATGAACGTGGAAGAGTTATTCAAGCTTACTCGGACAATGCTTTAAATGGTTATGTTCTCACTCACAACCAATATGATTTCAGCGGAAAAGTTATTCTTACCACTACTTCACATCTCAACATTGAAATTACAGAAGATATAAGACAACGATACACCTACGATCATGCTGGTAGACTGATTAACACCTATCACAAAATTGGAACTGACAATGAAATTATCTTAACTACCAACAAATACAATGAACTTGGGCAATTAATTGATAAAAAAGTTCATGCAACCAACCTGCACAACCCAAAATACCTCCAATCTATAGACTATGCTTACAATATACGAGGCTGGCTAACACACATCAACAATGATGACCTGAATGATGATGAATATAACAATTCCGTTTTGGATGCTGGTGTTGTAGAGGGATACCAAGTCAATAGAATGGATTACCTAGTACAGGAAATAACCCCAATCGTAAACGGTGAACCTGCCACTCCATACCTCGCATTGCTCATCAATGACGAATCGGAGCTGGTAGTAAATGGTACTGTAAATACGGAGCTATATCAAAGCGGTGAGAGCAAAATCATAAAAATTATGGATGCCCCAACTGAAGGTGAAGATCCTTTATATACAAGCCTATCACAATTAATAGAGATTAACTTCAGTAAAGTTTACAGCCCTGCTTTTGAAATTAACGGAAGTACCACATTAGAAGATTTAGAAACCTGGATCTACCCTGATGTAGAAGGAGCTTTGGGTGTAGAACAATACACTGATCCTGAAGGCATCAATGCGGTGCAAGTGGCTGTGTTTAATTACGTGGCAGGTAAGGCCGGTCAAATCATTGACCTTGAAGATGCTGAAACCTTTGCTACTTCTGATATTGCGCTTATGTTTAATGAACAAAATGGACATAATTTGTATATGACTATTGATGATGCCCATAGTAGTCTCACGCTGAACCCATTCATTATGTCGCGTACCAGCAGTAATGAAACGGAATATAATTTTCTCTATGACCTTACCAACCCGTTGAGTGACCCTAATGATCCCAATAGCCCTCGACAGTCACAACCTATCAACATAAGTTTTGATTCTCCTAGCTTGTTCGAAGGCATTGGTACTATAGAGGCCATTGCCATTTGCGAAGAAGTGGCCGAAGACGCTTTGGCTACTTTGAATATTACAAATGTTACGGTTATAACTCGTGTTAAAATCTTTGCGAGGCGCTACGCACTAGAACGCTTTGGTAATCAATTTTTTAATGACGATGCTAACGACCTTTGGGGGATGGAAATAAAATACAACAATCCTACGCAGGTAAGTAGCCAAAACCCTTTTGGCGCAAGTGCCCTGTATAATGGAAACATTTGCGAAACTACTTGGAAGAGCATAAGTGATGGAACAAAAAGAGGCTATGGCTATCAATACGACCCACTTAATAGAATTACGGGCGCTACTTACAAAGCGTATAATAACACAAGCGATGATTGGACGGATGAACTAAACCGCTATGATGTATCGGGAATTACTTATGACCTAAATGGAAACATACTTAGCTTACAGCGCACAGGCTTTAGTGCTGGCACGATAGCTACCCCTACCTGGGGAACCATTGATAACCTTAGCTACAGCTATACCAATGGTGACCAACTAAATAGTGTGACAGATATTAGTGCTATACATCATATTAACGATTTTGATGATGCTAATACCACTGGAAATGATTATTCTTACGATGTGAATGGAAACCTACTAGAAGATAAGAATAAAGGCATTAGCTACAACGCGGGAACTGGTGATGGTATCTACTATAATCACCTCAACCTTCCTAATAAGGTGCAAAAATCAAGTACTGAAATGGTGGAGTATGTATATGATGCAATCGGCACTAAACTCTCTAAAACAGTGACTACTGCCAGTAGTATAATAAGAACTCATTACACGGCTTTAGGTAATTATACTGAAGACTTACAGAATAACCCAAACACCTTAAATCTTGATTTTATATTTACAGGCGAAGGCCGCATTGTAGATGATGCTGGTAGCTGGCGTTATGAGTATTACTACAAAGATCATCTCGGAAATACTCGCTTAGGTTTTTCTGATTATGATGGAAACCAAGAAGTAGATGAATCTGAAATCACTCAACAAAGTAATTACTATCCCTTTGGTTTAACGCATGAAGGAAATGATTATGGAATAGCAGTACAAACCAATCACAAATACTTGTATAATGGTAAGGAATTGCAAAGTGAAATGAATTTGGATTGGATGGATTATGGTGCAAGGAATTATAATGCAGCTGTTGGGCGATGGTTTAATGTCGATCCGTTGGCAGACGTTCCAAAACAGATTGGATTTTCACCATATCATTTTTCAGCGAATAACCCAATCAACTATATTGACCCAGACGGCAGATGTTTTCAAAAAGTGGGTGATGAATATGTGCCTTGTGACCAAGCGGATGTAGGTTCAACAACAACAGGAGCGTTTGGACATAGCTGGACAATGTCAGATGGTAATGGTTGGCAATTAACCAATGGTGCAGACCCAAATACAGTTAATTACGAGTATGATTTTATAGAAGCTTCTGGAAGTGAGAATTATTACACAGACAGGTATAAAAGCCATATAGAGAAGTACAATACTCGTCCACCTGATTACTATCTTGGTTATGGGCATAAATACCGAGTTAGGTTTAAGGCGTTGGAAAGTGAATTAACAAAGCTTGGACAAGAATGGTCTGAACAGACAGGAATTGCCTTGCAAGAAATGATGAATGATTTTATTTCTTCAAATCCAAACATACAGAGAAAGAACACTGATTTTCAAAAAGCAGCGTATGAAACTCATATTCCTGCGTATACTAAAAATGGCACAATAGGACAATTAAAAGTACCAGATTTATGGAAAATAATGTGGACACCAGACTTAAAGGACTCTTGGGGAAATCCCGATGGTAGAAAACAAATTTGGGGAATGTTTCCACACGTTCTTCAAGGGCCGCATTATCCTGAAGGTTATTGGGACCCGCAAAAGAACCCAGGGATATTGAAACCTTGGGAGCCTAAATTTTAATGACCTATGAAAGTATATATAGTATTTTTCGTAGTAGGTCTTTTATCAGTAACGACTTGTACAGATAAATCAAATATGACACAATACAATGTCTATCAAACAAATTTAGATGTTAGCCACGAATTGTATACCCATCATTTAAGTGATGATAAATACCATTACTTGTTTGGTGCAATAGAAGAAGATACGCGAGATTTTCGTACAAGTGAAATCACTATTGAACGGGCAATTGTAGGTGATGAAAAAAACTGGAAGTCTTTTAGTGAAAATATACTTGGTAAATGTCAAGCTGTTTGCCAAACCGAAAAGTATGTTTATTTAATAAGTAAACAACAATATCAGGAACGACAAGACCCTAAATACAGCAAGCATAAACTTTATAGAATTACTAAAGAAGATGGTGTAGTATTGGAGTTATATGAATGGGATAAAGGAAATTCCTTTGTTAGAGATATTTATTTTACATCTAAGGATAAGGGAGTTGTTTTATTCAGACCATCAGGAAATCCATTAGATTATCAAATATTAAAGACGGAAAATGGTGGTACTGAATGGAATTTGCAAAATATAAATAAGCCTGTCGGAGAAGTAAAAATGCTTGATACTAATCTCTACTTCCTGTCCTACAAGCGAAACGATAAAACAGATTGGATTTACTCGATCGAAAAGAAAAGCAACGAGTTGGACTCATTACAGTTTGACTTGAAAATTACAGACTTTGCAGTTAGCGAAAATGGCGATTATTGGCTTTTAGGCAAGTATAATGAAAGAACTGTATTACAGCAGTATAAAGATAGAAAGATAAGTGAAATAAAAACCTTTTCGGAGGATGCGGAATTTTCCCCCAACCAGTTGTACAAATACAATGATGTAATTGTGGTTCTTGCTTCGGAAATTGACAAGAGTATGCTTGGAGGGTTTGGCGGCACAAAACCCGCAATGTATCTATCAAAAGATAATGGGCTAACTTGGAGTAATCACCCACTTGATGAAGCACTGTACCTAAAGCCAGTATCGTTTTATAAAGACGAACGAATGACCGCTTATATCGGTCGTGGTAAAGTGCTAAGCTGTATTTTGAAAAAATAGAATTGAAAGCCATCCAATCGGATGGTTTTTTTCTTATATCATATTGAGCTTGGTTGCTTTGATAAAATTATCAACAGTAAGCAACAAGCATTCACGGTCTTTTTCTGGAAGGCTCTCAATATCTGAAATCCGTTTAAACATTGCAGGGTCTTTAAAGGCGTTTTTGTTTTCAGTCTCGCCCATTAGGTAGCTGATAGTTGTATCGAGCACGTCAGCCAGTTTTTTAATCACATCTACAGTTGGTTTTACTTCGTCTCTCTCATATTTACCAATAATGGAGTGATGAGAATTGATTTGTCTTGCCAATTCTGCCTGAGAAAAGCTTTTAGCCTCTCTTGCCTCTCTTAATTTTTTACCGAAACTATCCATATTCTACGTATTTATGGTATCAAAAAGCCTGTTATGATACGATTGCCCCCCGCTACCGCGCGAATCCCTTCGCGTGGACTCCAATTACAAGTCTACAATAATTATCTAACTCGGCATTTCCCAAGCATTCAAATGCAGTCGTTATTTACAATATTTAGATTTGAAAAAAGGAGAATGCTATCTAAGGAACTTAGCAAACCACAAGACAGGAGTCGTGCGGTAATGGAGAAAACAATTGCCGGGATTATTCCATGATCCCTAAGTAGGGAGAGCTCATAATCAAATCCCAAATGCCTGTATACACAGGCTTGGTCTTTTTTTATTCCAAATAGCTTGGAGCAAGCTTCGCTTTTTGGAATAAAAAATCCCATAAAAAGCATCAGCTTTTAATGGGATTTGTTTGCGGAGAGAGAGGGATTCGAACCCCCGGATCCGTGAAGATCAATAGTTTTCAAGACTACCGCATTCGACCACTCTGCCATCTCTCCAGTGGTGCAGCTAAACAGATAAATCTGATTAACTTTGCGAGGGCTGCAAAAGTAAAAATATTTTTAATCCAGCAGCAACCTTTTTATAATTTATAGTCTTAGAAATATACATGTCTTTTTTTATGTTGAAATCAAGGTACTTTTTAGCTTTTTTATTTGGTGGGTTTATGTTTTCCACGCTTACTGCCAAGCAGATTGGAATGAATATTTCCTATGCCCAATTTATGAACGAGGAAGGCCAAGCCTATGTAGAAATATACTTTGCACTTACTGGAAAATCTATAGACCTAGCGCCTGTAAATGCTAATGAGTACAAAGGTGGAGTTCAAGTTACTGTTAAGGTACTTCAGGATAGTACCACCATTGTGGCAGCCGATAAATTTTTGCTGCAAACTCCTAATCTTGCAGACACGCTAAATGTGGCCTCCATTTATATCAATCAATCGCGACTATTAGTGCCAAATGGTAACTATACCTTAGAAATTGATTTGGTGGATATTAATGATGAAACAGAATCTTATGTGCTTTCTCAAGACCTTATCATTGACGTGGAGAGTATGGAAGTACAAACTTCTGATATTGTAATTCTTGAAAGCTATACTCCAGCCAAACAGGGAAGTATTTTTTCAAAATCGGGTTATGATATGGTTCCTTTTGTAAATACCGGGTCCTACTATTTTACAGAAGAAATGGAGAAATTATCTTTCTACCTCGAAATTTATAATACGGATAAAGTACTAGGACAAGACTCAACCTACTTGATTAAGTATTACCTCAAAAACTTAAGTACCGATAAAATATTGAATGGCTATGCCAATTATTCTAAAAAACAAGGAAGTAGCGTACAACCCTTGCTAAGTGGCTTTAGCATAGAAAATTTACCCACAGGAAACTATTCTTTAGTTTTTGACGTACTAGATAAAAAGGGGAAAACGGTGCTTAGCAAAAGCCTCTCTTTTTATAGAAAAAACAATATTGCACCGCTTACTATAGAAGATATGGAAACGGTAAGCTTTTTAGGAACATTTGCTGATAGGATAAACAATCTTGATTCGCTGTACGAATACACAAAGTACCTCTACCCTATTAGTGCCCAATCCGAACGAAATTATCAACAAAAGCTATTGGCCGAGCAAAACCTTGCTGACCTAAAGCGCTACTTTTTTGTTTTTTGGTCACAACGCAATCAGCTCGATCCTGAATCAGCATGGCTGCATTACTACGGAGAGGTAAAAACTGTAAACCAGCTTTACTCTAGCCGCTTAAGAAAAGGATATATGACCGAACGCGGCCGGGTGTTTTTAACCTATGGCAGGCCTGATATTATTGAAAGAAGGCAATTTGAGCCCAATTTGCCTCCCTACGAAATGTGGCAGTACAACAATATTATGACTCCATACGTATCCCCTCAGGTCAACAAGTTTTTTGTGTTTGCAGAGATGGACCTAAGCACCAATGACTATCAGCTAGTACACTCTACCGCTATAGGTGAACTTAACAACCGTAGATGGAAAGTACAGTTGGCGGGCGGAAAAACAGGTGTTAATTCTAATTTGGATGAAAACAGCAATGGCGGATCTGATTTTGGTTCTCGTCTCAACAATAATTTAAACATTCAAGGAAGCCAAAATAACCGCTAAATTCGCGGCATGATTGGTTATTATCTGGCTATTGGCTTCGGCTGGCTTATCTCTATTCTTCCTTTTAGAATACTTTACATCATAAGCGATTTTCTGCGCTTTATTATGCAACATGTTATCTCGTATCGCAAGGAGGTAATCATGACTAATCTTAGAAACTCTTTTCCAGAAAAGTCGGAAGAAGAACTGGAAAAGATCAGATCAAAGTTTTATAAAAACTTTGCCGACTTGATAGTGGAGTCTTTTAAAAGTCTTAGTATTTCAGAAAAAACGCTAAAAAAACACTTTAAGCTCAACAATCCTGAAGTTTTTGAAAACCTCCGAAAAAAAGGAAAAGGGGTAATCATGGTAATGGGCCATTACACCAACTTTGAGTGGACAGCCATGACGATTCCGCTGTGGGTAAAAAACAATTGCTACGCAGTATATCATCCGCTGAGCAACAAATATTTCAGCAGAAGAATTGTGAAAATCAGGGAGCAATTTGGGTTAGAACTTTATCCCATGTCAAACACGTACCCGTTTATGCTCAACAATCCAGACCCTGCCCCTCTATACGTATTTATGGCTGACCAAAGCCCACATAGCGATAAAATAAAGTACCGAGCCCATTTTCTCAATCAATCCACACCGGTACATTTGGGTGTAGAAAATTTAGCTTTGAAATGTGACCTAGCCGTTGTGTTTATTGATATACAAAGAGTAAAACGAGGCTATTATGAAGTGGAAGCTCAACTATTATTTGAAGACACCAAAAACCTACCCAAATACGCTGTAACTGATGCGCATGTGGCCGCCTTAGAAAAAGTAATCATTAAAAAACCTGAGGATTGGCTGTGGAGCCATCGCAGATGGAAATATGCCTAAAAATTCGAAAAAAATAGCTGTTGTAATTCTCAACTGGAATGGAGCCGAACTCTTAAAAAAGTTTCTTCCATCCGTGATTCAGTTTTCTTCAGAAATAGCCAATGTATATGTAATCGATAATGATTCTGATGACAACAGTATTGAAATCCTGAAAAGCGATTTTCCAGATGTAAAACTCATAGAATTAGAATCAAACTTTGGTTATGCCGGTGGATATAATAAAGGTTTACAAAGCGTGACCGAGAACTATGCGGTATTGCTCAACTCGGATGTAGAAGTAACAAAAGATTGGTTGAATCCTCTTATCATACAGTTTGAAAAGAACCCACAATTAGCAGCCCTCCAACCCAAGATTAAAGACCTAAATAATAAAAGTAATTTTGAGTATGCCGGTGCGGCTGGTGGCTATATTGACACCTTGGGCTATCCCTTTTGCCGAGGACGAATATTTGACAAACTGGAAGAAGACAATGGCCAATACGATTCGTATCAAAAAGTATTTTGGGCCTCAGGAGCCTGCCTAATGGTAGACCAGAAAAAATACAAATTGGCAGGAGGCCTTAATGAAAGCCTGTTTGCCCACATGGAGGAAATTGACCTATGCTGGAGAATGCAGCTGCGAGGATTTGAAGTGGGCTGCGAACCAGCCTCTACCGTTTTCCACTTAGGGGGTGGCACCTTAAATAAAATCTCTTCTAAAAAGACCTATCTAAATTTTAGGAATAGCCTCATCATCATGTTTTTGAATCTTCCTAGCTGGGAAGCCTTTTATAAAATAATGATGCGACTGCTGCTTGATGGGGCCGCTGGTATTAAGTTTATAACTGAAGGTAAAATTTCACATACGGCAGCCATTGTCAAAGCGCATTTTCACTTTTATGCAAGATTTAATTCGCTGATGCGTCAAAAGATTGGCAATCCTCAAAAACCAATTTCTTCTTTACAAGGAGTGTACAATGCCAGTATTGTAAAAGACTATTACCTAAAGGGTAAGAAGTTGTTCTCCGATTTGATATTGGACCAGGGAAAATAGTTTTCAAGAAAAATATTGTGGAATGTTCATGGAGAAATAAAAACTTAACATTCACTTAATATTCGGGTCTAGGGTAGCTGTACTTTTGCCGCATCAAATCCAACAATTCACTATAATGGATAATTATCTGATTTTAATCTACTTGCTTTTTGCCCTGGCTATAGTAGATTTAGTAGTAGGAGTAAGTAATGACGCTGTTAACTTTCTCAACTCGGCAATAGGCTCCAAGGTAGCTTCCATAAAAACGATTTTGATAATTGCGAGTGTGGGTATTCTAGTGGGGGCCTCATTTAGCAGCGGAATGATGGAGATTGCGCGAAAGGGAATTTTCAACCCCGGCTTCTTCACCTTCGATATGATCATGTATATATTTTTGGCAGTAATGCTCACAGATATTATACTATTAGACCTGTATAATACGCTGGGGCTTCCTACCTCTACCACCGTTTCTATCGTATTCGAATTATTAGGATCTGCCTTTGCCATTGGTTCATTAGTAGCTTTTAGCCAAGGCGATGGTTTTGACAAACTCGATGAGTTTATCAATTTCGATTCTGCCATCACAATAGTTTCCGGAATCTTCCTGTCGGTGATCATTGCATTTACTATTGGAGCCATGGTAATGCACCTTACTCGACTGCTTTTTACTTTCAACTTTGAGAAAAACATGAAGAAGTTTGGGCCCCTATTTAGTGGGGTTGCCATTACTGCCATTACGTATTTTCTTGTAATAAAGGGTGCCAAAGGAAGCACCTTTAGCGATAGCCTAACTTGGATTATAGAAG
>JAUICR010000091.1 GCA_030427785.1 Bacteroidia bacterium
CGTTTCAGAGAAATGTCCCCAGCACCTTTCCTTAAGTATATAGTCGAGACCGCAAGTGTCGCTATTGGTGTGGAACTCTACTATGATACCGCCACCGTCAAAGTTTACAATATCAATACTTCCATCACCATCTATATCGGCTATACCAGGTATATCGCCTGCTGAGATATATAAATTGTTTTTAGTGGGGTTTCCGGAATACAAGGTTTGGATTGGGCCTTTACTAGCATCAGCAAATTCCAACTTTCCTGCGGCACTGATGTTTTCCCACACGCGTACATCACTTCCTATATTAAAGAATACGTCTTTTTTTCCGTCACAATTAAAATCGCGTAGCATCATCCACGAATTAGGATTCGGAAAAGCACTACGATATTGAGGGTCGTATACAAAGCTGTTCCCTACTCTTACAAATGTCAAAACTTGTCTTGTGTTTCTATCAAAAACGGCTAAGTCATCTACATTATCACCGTTCAAATCGATGGTATTAATTTGTGCGTAATTCAGTCCGCCTGACCAAGCATTGAGCAAGGAATCGCCATTGTGGATAACCTTAACAGAGCTAATCTGCGTAAAGTCGAATAAATTAGGAGTTGTTTGCCCATAGCTAATTAGCGTGAAGCAAAACAAAAGGCAGATGGAAAGAGATTTTATCATGATTATAAATATGTAAAACAAAGATAATTGGAAGAAAAAAACTGCGGCTCATCGATTAGTTTACGCACATTGGTATTTATTTCTGTGAAACTCTATATTTGCCGACCATTTTCAGAACCCTTAAATACTTCCTGAATAAATGCAAAATAAAGGAGTTATACGATTATTTGCCATAGTATTTGCGCTGGCATGTTTGTATCAGTTGTCATTTACCTATATGGCATCGTCTGTAGAAAGCGATGCGGCAGAGTTTGCTAACGGTGATTACGCAAAGGAGCAGCACTACCTAGATTCGATGAAAAGCGAGAAAGTTTATGACATCTTTCTTGATGAATTTACCTATGCTGATGTTAAAGAAAGAGAGATAAACTTAGGTCTTGACCTTAGGGGAGGTATGAATGTTATCTTAGAAGTTCAGGTTAAGGATATCTTAATTGAGCTTGCTAACAAATCTCAAAACCCTGTATTTCTTGCCTCATTGACCAGAGCTGATGAAAAAGCAAAAGACAGTCAGGAAGATTATTTGACCAACTTTTTTAATGCCTTTGAAGAAGTAAAAGCTGAGCAAAAAGTTTCTCTAAACCTTAGTGATCCTAAAGTATTTGGTACAAAAGACCTTAATGATAAATTAGGTTTTAATGCCAAAGATGAGGACGTAAAAGCTGAGATTAGAGATCAGGTAAATGCATCTGTAGAAAACACCTATACAGTACTTCGTGCGCGTATTGACCAATTTGGAGTAGTGCAGCCAAATATTCAGAGACTGGAAAACGGTGGAAGAATATTGGTAGAGCTTCCGGGTGTAAAAGATCCGGATCGTGTTAAGAAATTACTTCAATCTACTGCCGAACTAGAGTTTTGGAACCTATATGATGGATATGAATTAGCTGGATTTCTTTCGGCTGCCATTGATAAAATAGGCTACAAGCAGAGTGCTGATACCTTAGGCGATGCCGGATTGCCTGGAGGAGAGGATACTGATTTGGATTTTTCATCTGTAGATGACATTGTCGATAGTAATGCCATAGCAGATGGTGATAGCACAAGCGTAGCAGGCGATAGCGCCATTGCCGAAGTTGATTCTGCCCAAGGAGCTAATACTTACAGTCCTTTCTTAAAAGTATTTTATCCAAACTTAGATCAGGAACAAAGATTTCAGCCAGGACCAATTGTAGGATTGGCGGCTGTAAAAGATACTGCCAAGGTAAATGAGTACTTGCGCGACCCTAAGGTGAGAGCTTTGTTAAAAGGAGAGCAGCGCTATGTACGTTTTATGTGGACAGCCATCCCTACTGAAGGTGGTTACTTGTATTTGCTAGCCGCAAAAGGAAACCGCGAAGGTACTGCTGCACTTAGTGGAGATGTGGTAACAGATGCTCGTCAGGATTTTGAGCAAAATAACAGTGCCGTAGTGAGCATGACTATGAATGCAATTGGTACTGCCAAGTGGGCTAAGATTACCAAAGAAGCATCTAGCCAGGAGCCAAAGAAAAGTGTAGCGGTAGTTTTAGATAACTATGTGTACTCTTTCCCAACTGTACAAGGAGAAATTCCTTCAGGAAGCACGCAGATTACCGGAAACTTTACAGTACAAGAAGCACAGGATTTGGCTAACAAATTGAAAGCAGGTAAACTTCCTGTTGCAGCTCGTATTATTCAATCAGAAATTGTAGGACCTTCATTGGGTCAGGAAGCTATCAACGCCAGTTTATGGTCATTTGTAGTAGCCCTTGGTTTTGTGATGTTGTACATGATTTTCTATTACAGCGGTGCTGGTATTGCTTCTGATATTGCCCTTATAGTAAACATGTTCTTCATATTTGGTGTATTAGCATCATTAGGAGCTGTGCTTACACTGCCTGGTATTGCAGGTATTATCCTTACTATAGGTATGGCGGTAGATGCCAACGTACTTATTTTTGAAAGAATACGTGAAGAGCTTGCAGAAGGTAAAGGATTGAAGCTTGCCATTAAGGACGGATATGGAAATGCATATAGCTCTATCATAGATGCTAACGTTACCACTTTCCTTACCGGGGTTATTCTTTACCTTTTTGGTACAGGACCTATCCGCGGATTTGCAACTACCCTTATTATCGGTATTCTTACTTCTTTATTCTGTGCCATTTTTATCACTCGCTTGATATTTGAAGCACGCATGGCTAGAAAAAAGGTGGTAGCTTTTTCAACTAAAATAACCAAGAATGCCTTTAACAGCACCACTATAGATTTTATTGGAAAGCGCAAGATTGCCTACGCAATTAGTCTTATAGTAATAGTAGCAGGTATTGCTTCTTTAACTACCAGAGGGCTTAATTATGGTGTTGACTTTGTAGGGGGTAGAACCTATCAAGTACGATTTGATCAACCCGTGAACCCTGGAGATATTGCGGTGAAGTTGGGAGATCAATTTATTAATGAAGAAGGCAACAAAGTTGTACCTGAGGTTAAAACTATAGGTCAAGACAATCAGGTAGTAATTACCACCAAATACAAGATTGATGAAACTGGAATTGAGGTTACCGAAGAAATAAAGTCTAAGCTATATGCTGGAGTTAAAGATTTTTATGGAACCCCATTAACTGCCGAAGAGTTTTTCTCTGAAAGTGGAAATTCAGAGTATGGAGTGATGTCAGAACGCCAAGTAGGACCTACCATTGCTGATGATATTAAGAAGTCGGCAGTATGGGCCATTCTTTTCTCACTTATTGTGATATTCTTTTATATCTACATCCGATTTAGCAAATGGCAGTTTAGCCTTGGAGCCGTAGCGGCAGCATTTCACGATGTGCTTATCGTATTGTCTATATTCTCATTGTTGTACGGTATTGTACCATTTTCATTAGAAATAGATCAAGCCTTTATTGCGGCAGTACTTACCGTAATTGGTTATTCGCTGAATGATACTGTGGTAGTGTTTGACCGTATTAGAGAGTATTTTGCTAAGCATACCAAGCGCAAAGAATTAAATTTAATTGTAAATGAAGCTTTGAATAGTACTTTGAGTAGAACGGTAAATACATCGCTTACTACATTCTTTGTGCTTCTTATCATTTTCTTATTTGGAGGGGAGTCTATTAGAGGGTTTATGTTTGCCATGCTAATAGGTATAGTAGTGGGAACTTATTCTTCACTATTTATAGCCTCGCCACTTATGCTTGATACATCGCGTAAGGCTTTGAAAGAAGAGCGCGAATAGAAGACAGCAAGTACGTATTGATTAATAGATTTTAAAACCCTTTCAGTGTAGCTGAAAGGGTTTTTTCTTTTTAGTGTAAATGGAAATTCTATTCTGAGATAAAGCTCATAAAGCGTTGGAATTCTATTATTTTTGGCGTTCTCAAATTATCATATGATTAAAGGAGTTTTTCTATTGTTTAACATCGGAGGAGGAGAAATAATCTTCATTCTACTTATTGTAGTTATGTTTTTTGGCGCAGATAAAATTCCGGAGATAGCACGTGGCTTAGGCAAGGGAATACGTGATGTGAAAAATGCTGCGAATGATATTAAGCATGAAATATCTTCTCATACGGACGAAGATGAAAGCTTGAAAAAATTCAAAGAAAAAGTAGAAAAAGAGAAGAAGGAGATAGAAGAAATTGCCGGTTCGGTAAAAAGAAACTTCAAGGCTTAGTGGCATAATGGAGTATTTCTATCTTATCCTTGGCTTGGTTATGCTGCTTGTAGGTGGCGAATGGCTCGTACGAGGAGCTGTAGACCTGGCTCTCCGATTAAAAATTTCAGTCCTTGTTGTAGGTATGACGGTGGTGTCCTTTGCCACTTCGGCTCCTGAGCTTCTTGTAAGTGTGGGTGCTGCTCTTAATGGGTATACCGATATATCTTTTGGAAATGTAGTAGGTAGTAATCTGGCAAATATCGCATTGATACTGGGTGTTACGGTTTGCATATTTCCAATGGTGGTAAGTGAAAAAACGTACAAGGTGGATTATTGGATAATGATGGTCGCTACCTTTTTACTCTTTGGTTTCGTCTATTTTGATTCATTACTTTCTTTTAACGAGGCCGTAATATTAGTAGTGGCGCTAGTGGCCTACAATACCTTTATGATATTGTCTTCTAAAAAAGATTCGAAGGCAGAAAAAGAACAATTGGAAGCATTGGGCGAACCTGAGGTTAAGTCTTCCCCCAAAAAGGTTTTTATGATGGTGGCTTTTTTACTTGCCGGTATAGCATCTTTAAAGTATGGCGCCCAATTTCTTATAGAGGGTGCAGTGACGATTGCTAAAACATGGGGAGTAAGCGAGAGGGTAATTGGTATTACAGTGGTTTCTATAGGTACTAGTTTACCGGAGCTTGCCGCCAGTTTAGTAGCTTCATTTAAAGGCGAACAAGAATTATCCTTAGGAAATTTAATTGGTTCCAATATTTTTAACATCCTGGCCGTGTTGGGTATTACAGGTATGTTGATTGATTTACCTGTAAAGAGCCCAGAGCTACTCACCTTTGATTTTCCTTATCTAATAGGAGCATGTTTGGTGCTTTTGCTTTTCATTGTGGGTATAGGCAGAGGAAAACTGTCCAGATGGCAGGGTGCTGTTATGTTATCCATCTATGCATTGTATTTGTACTTTGTGTTAAAATAGTGGTATTTTCTAAGCAACCCCCTTTTGTTGAGGGGGTGTTAATATTTTTTTAACATCTTTTTTTACAACTACCCCCTCTAAAAATTATATTTGCGGCTTCAAATTAAATATTTTGATTATGCCAGCTATAAGATTTGCCGCACTTCAGCAAAAACTAAATCGTAAACCATCCGATTATCAACCAGAGAAACTTCGTATTTCGGATGTTTTTGGTGAAAACGTATTTAATCATATGGCGGTGCGGGAATACATTCCGGGCGAAGCCTATAAGTGCCTGATGGAGGCAATGGAGCATGGCACCAAGATAAACCGCGATATGGCTGATCAAATAGCTTCAGGAATGAAATCTTGGGCTATGAACAAAGGAGCAACTCATTATACGCATTGGTTTCAACCACTTACAGGTGCTACAGCCGAAAAGCATGATTCATTTTTTCAACCCACTGGCGATGGTGTGGGGATAGAAAAGTTTACCGGAAGTTTATTGGTACAACAAGAGCCGGACGCTTCCAGTTTTCCTAATGGAGGTATAAGAAATACTTTTGAAGCACGTGGATACACAGCCTGGGACCCTACTAGCCCGGCTTTTATTTTGGGTCGTACCCTTTGTATTCCTACGGTATTTGTTTCGTATACGGGCGAAGCTTTAGATAACAAAACACCATTATTAAGAGCATTACAATCTGTAGACAGCATTGCTACTGAGGTATGCCAATATTTTGATAAAAATGTAAAAAAGGTAGTTTCTACCTTGGGATGGGAGCAAGAATACTTTTTGGTAGATGCTGGTTTATACGAAAGTCGTCCTGACCTGAAGATGACTGGTAGAACCTTATTGGGTCATGCTGCTGCCAAAGGCCAGCAATTAGATGATCATTATTTTGGTTCTATACCTGATAGAGCCCGTCAGTTTATGCGCGAGCTGGAGTATGAGTCGTATAAATTAGGAATACCTGTAACTACTCGTCATAATGAGGTTGCACCTAGTCAGTATGAATTGGCCCCTATGTTTGAAGAAGCCAATGTATCTGTAGATCATAATTCACTATTGATGGATTTGATGAACAAGGTAGCGGCCCGTCATGATTTTAAGGTGCTATTACATGAAAAGCCATACAAAGGAGTAAATGGTAGTGGAAAACACAATAACTGGTCTTTGGCTACAGATACTGGTGTAAATTTATTGAGCCCTGGAAAGACACCAAAAACCAATCTACAGTTTTTGACCTTCTTTGTAAACAGCATCATGGCGGTGCATGATAATGCTGATCTGCTAAGAGCTGCAATTGCTTCGGCAGGAAACGATCATAGACTAGGAGCAAACGAGGCGCCTCCTGCTATTATTTCGGTTTTTATCGGTAGTCAGCTTACAGAAACTTTGAATGCTTTAGAAAAACTGGAAAAAGGAAAATTGAGCCCTGAGGATAAAACCAACCTTAAGTTGAATGTAGTGGGTAAGATTCCAGAAATCCTATTAGATAATACGGATAGAAACAGAACTTCTCCATTTGCCTTCACCGGAAACAAATTTGAGTTTAGAGCTGTAGGTTCTTCAGCAAATTGTGCTCAGCCCATGACCATTATGAATACCATTATGGCTAGCCAGTTGAGAAAATTCAAAAATGCTGTAGATGCTCATATTAAGGATGGGATGAAAAAGGATGATGCCATCTTCAATGTTTTGAAAGATTATATCACAGCTAGCAAAGGAATCTTATTTGAAGGAGACGGGTATAGCGAAGAGTGGGTAAAAATGGCAGAAAGCAGAGGTCATAACAATGTAAAGACCACCCCAGAAGCACTGGACTTTTATGTAACCCCATCGGCTATTGCATTATTTGAAGAAAACGGTGTGATGAATAAGGTGGAGGTAATTGCCAGACATGAAATAATGCTGGAAGAGTACCAAAAGAAAATTCAAATAGAATCTCGTGTGCTTGGTGATATTGCAGGAAACCACATATTGCCAACGGCCATTACATATCAAAACAGATTGATAGAAAACGTAAAAGGTTTAAAAGAGGTGCTGGACACGGAGACTTTTAATAAAGTAGCCAAAGAGCAGCTGGAAATGATTGTTCAAATAAGTGATTATATCTCCGGAATTATAAGGAATAAGGAAGATATGATTGCGGCAAGAAAAAAATGGAACAAGGTGGAAGATATCCGAGAGCGTTCTATAGGTTATAGAACGGAGGTATTTCCCTATTGCGAGAAAATAAGATATCAGTGCGATAAACTCGAATTGATGGTGGATGATGAACTTTGGCCGCTTCCTAAGTACCGCGAGTTGCTTTTTTAAGCCTATATCTCATAAACGAATTTTATTACAAAGATGATTTTTTACGGTTGAGTACGAATGGATTTTCCTAGTACTCAACCCCTTGTGGATATTAGGTTTACCTAGTGTTACTAATGATTTTCACGTTTGGAATAAATGTTTATTTTAGCGCATTACTGCACAAAAAATATTAGATAAGCATGAGAATACCTTTACTGGGTTTTTTACTTATTGTTCTAAACATCTTTACTATACCAGCTATAGGACAAGAGGATGAAACTGGAACTGACCCCAAAAAGAACGTTCCGAAAGAAGTAGAGAAAGCCAATGCTGCCTATGATGCAGAGCAATATAGCGATGCTATAGAGTTGTTGAAAGATGCTTTGACGGAAGTAAAAGGTCGTGAAGACAAGTCGGACATTCTGTTCAAAATAGCTGAATCTTATCGCAAAACCTTAGATTATACTAACGCTGCCAAGTATTACGAAAGTGGGCTACAAAAATTCGGATGCGCAGCTGTATTACGCTGAGATGCTTAAGTCTCAAGGAGAATACGAAGAGGCTTTAATTGTTTTTCAAGAATATAGACAAAAGGAACCTACCGACCCACGAGGCGAAATTGGTGTTGAATCTACCC
Organism: Bacteroidia bacterium; assembly: GCA_030427785.1. Taxonomy (GTDB): domain Bacteria; phylum Bacteroidota; class Bacteroidia; order Flavobacteriales; family Schleiferiaceae; genus Owenweeksia. The sequence continues at coordinate 8,183 of JAUICR010000091.1, forward strand.
GAAATGCTATAGAGTGGATGAAGCAGCCTAGCCGCTATCAGGTAGATAACCTCTCTGCGCTAAACTCGCAGGCAATGGATTTTGCCCCAGTGATTGCCGGAAAGAGAGCTGATGATGTTACCATTATTTTTACGTCTACCAGAGAAGAGTCTGTAGGAAAAAAGCAGAATGGCTGGACCGGTGGAGACTTTGCAGATTTATACATATCAGAAGCTGAGCGCAAAACAAGCGGAAGAAGAGGTAGAGGGAAAGTAGACCCTAATGCGGTTGAGAGTCCTGTAGATTATAAATGGTCAACGCCCGCCCTGTTGGATGAAGGGATGATCAATACCGAAAGTGATGATGGTTCAGCAGTGTTTGATTCAAGACGCAAAGAATTGTACTTCACCAGATGTATGTATGAAAAGAATAAGAAGTTTGAATGCGGCATTTACCTAACCGAAAAAGTAGGTACTACCTGGAGAGCTCCCGAGCGTATTATTGTAGGAGGTGATACTTTGGCAAATATTGGACAGCCCGCCTTATCTACTGATGATAAAACCTTATACTTTGTTTCTACGGCATTTGGCGCCAAGGGTCATGATATCTTTATGACGACCTACGACCGCAGAACCAAAATGTGGAAAACCCCAACTAATTTAGGACCTAAGGTAAACACTACCGGTGCAGAGTATTATCCCTTTGTGCACGATGATGGCTATTTGTACTTTGCCTCAGATGGTTTACCAGGAATGGGTGGTTTGGATGTTTTTAAAATTAAATTGGGTGATGATGGTTTGCCGGCAGCAGGAGTCGAAGCCGAAAACATGCAATTTCCTATAAATACTAGTGCTGATGATTTTGCCCTGGTATTTCAACCAGGAGGTGATAAAGTAGGATTTATGTCGAGCAACCGCCAAGGATCAAAAATGGATGATTTGTATGCCGTGGTAAAAACTCCTTTGGTATTTAATATCCAAGGAACCGTTACTAGCACAAAAACAAAGGCACCGCTTGATCAGGTTACTGTGAAGTTGGATGGATCTGATGGTAGCAGCTTTGTGGTAAACACAGATATAAAGGGTAATTACCTATTTGATAAAACTCAGGTAAAGCCTGATGTAACGTATAAATTAACTTTTGAAAAGTCTAAATTCCTTAGCAATACTGGAGATGTGACTACTGTAGGTGTTGATTTGTCTTCTTTTGAGTTTATTCCTTCCGAAAATGTATTTCTTGAGGTAATTGAACTTAGCAAAGGTCTTGACCCGATTGAAGTGCCTATTGTATTGCCTAACGTATTCTTTGATTTGGCTAAATGGGATTTGCGCCCAGAAGCGCGTGCTGCATTGGATAGCGTAGTTCCACTTCTTAATAATAACCCAACGATAGTAATCGAGCTTCGCTCGCATACGGATTACCGTGGTGATAATAAGAGTAATGATATCCTATCGCAAAAACGTGCGGATACTTGTGTGAAATACTTGATTTCAAAAGGTATTGATTCTGCTCGTATGGTGCCAAGAGGTATGGGTGAAACAGATCCTTTCCAGATTGATGAGGATTATGACGACTACGGTGCAGCGGAGTTACCTAAGAATGTGACATTAACAGAGGCTTATATTAAGACCTTAACAGTGAAGCAACAGGAAGTGGCCAATCAGATCAATCGTAGAACGGATATCAAAGTTCTTAGAGATGATTATGTACCTAATAAGCCTAAAGTAGCTGCAGGAGGTAAAGAGGTGAAGAAGGAAGACCCGAAAAATCCTGAAGGTAAAATATATATAGTACAAGGTCGTCAGAGCCTTGGAGTGATTGCCAAAAGTGAAGGAATCAGTATTGTAGATCTAAAAAAACTGAATGGTGGACTTCGTGGAGTACGTCCTTTTGAAGGGATGCAGCTTAAGGTAACTGTAGATGGCGACTATGAGTATTGGGACGCTACGCATTATCAGGTGAGAAGAGCCAATCAATCATTGAAGGATATAGCCAAGGAATTGGGCTTGGATGATAAAGAGTTGGAAGAACTGAATCCTGAGATCGATAAGAAAAATGTTCCGCTGGGTTACTGGGTAAGAACTGAGTAGCTACATAAATATTAATTTGGCGCCCCGTAGAATAGTGTATTCTTCGGGGCGCTTTCTATTTTTGCAAAATGAATTCCACCAACCGTTATAGTGGGCGAGGGGTATCCGCTCAAAAAGAAGATGTACATGCAGCCATAGCTGACTTGGACAAAGGATTGTACCCAAAGGCTTTTTGTAAAATAATCCCAGATTTCCTTACAGGCAGTGAGGATCATTGCGTGGTAATGCATGCTGATGGTGCTGGTACCAAGTCATCGTTGGCTTATATGTATTGGAAAGAAACGGGAGATATTTCCGTTTGGAAAGGCATTGCCCAAGATGCGCTGGTAATGAACTTGGATGACCTTCTTTGCGTAGGTGCCATCGATAGCCCAATATTATTATCATCTACCATTGGTAGAAATAAGAATCTGATTCCGGGTGAAGTGATTTCAGCTTTGATAAATGGAACCCAGGAGCTAGTAGATGAAATGGCCCAATGGGGAGTAAACTTAGTTCTAACCGGAGGTGAAACCGCTGATGTGGGTGATTTGGTACGAACCATCATTGTAGATAGCACTGTAACGGCTCGTATGAAGCGTAGCGATGTGATTGACAATGCCAATATAAAAGCCGGCAATGTAATTGTTGGTTTGGCTTCATTTGGCCAAGCTACCTACGAAACCGAATACAACGGTGGCATGGGAAGCAACGGACTTACCTCTGCCCGTCATGATGTATTTTCAAAAGAATTAGTTGCTAAATACCCGGAGTCTTTTGACCCATTGGTGCCTGAAGAATTAGTGTATTCAGGGTCAAGTAAACTAACGGATAAGGTGGAGAACAGTCCTCTGGATGCTGGTAAGCTAGTATTATCACCAACCAGAACCTATGCGCCTATTATCAAAAAAATGCTGGAGAAGTATCGTGGAGATATAGATGGTATTGTGCATTGTAGTGGTGGAGCGCAAACCAAGGTATTACACTTTGTAGATAAGGTACATGTGGTAAAAGACAACTTATTTGAAGTGCCACCATTGTTTGAATTAATTCAAAAATCTTCTGGGGCTGATTGGCGCGAAATGTACCAGGTTTTCAATATGGGCCATAGGATGGAACTGTATTGTAAACCCGAAGTGGCCGATGCGTTGATAGCTATTTCAAAAGCCTTTGATGTAGATGCCAAGATAGTAGGAAGAGTAGAGGCTTCGGAAAATAAGAAGCTGACCATAACCAGTGATAAAGGGGAATTTATCTATTAATAATAAGCTATGTTAGATAAGTTAAATGCGATTCAGCAGCGTTTTCATGAGGTGAATGACCTGATTATTCAGCCAGACGTAATTGCCGACCAAAAAAGATATGTAACACTTACCAGAGAGTATAAGGAACTTAAATCTCTGGTAGATGCTCGTGAGGAATATTTACAAATCACCTCCAATATTGAAGAGGCGAAAGACCTAATCAAAAATGGCGATGATGCGGAAATGACCGATATGGCCAAAATGGAATTGGAAGAGCTAGAGCCGGCTCTGGAGGCACTAGAGGAGAAGATAAAAGTGATGCTGATTCCTAAAGACCCGGAAGATGCTAAAAACGCAGTATTGGAAATAAGAGCAGGAACAGGAGGTGATGAAGCTTCTATTTTTGCTGGCGACTTATACGATATGTACTCGCGATATATTTCCAGCAAAGGCTGGAAAGTAGAGGTGATGGATGTAAGCCAGGGAACTATGGGCGGCTACAAAGAAGTTATCCTTAAGGTAAGTGGCGAAGATGTATTTGGTACCCTGAAGTTTGAATCAGGGGTGCACCGTGTGCAGCGCGTACCACAAACCGAAACCCAAGGTAGAGTGCATACCTCGGCTGCTACGGTGGCTGTAATGCCCGAAGCCGAAGAAGTGGATGTAGAATTAAACCCTGCAGATATCGAATTGCAAACTTCGCGCTCAGGTGGTGCCGGTGGGCAAAACGTAAACAAGGTAGAAACCAAAGTGCAGCTTACGCATAAGCCTACTGGTATTGTGGTGGTATGCCAGGTAGAGCGCTCGCAGCTGGCCAACCGCGAATTGGCCATGCAAATGCTCCGAAACAAGATTTACGATATAGAATATGCTAAGCACAATGAAGCCATTTCATCACGTAGAAAGAGCCTTGTATCTACCGGTGACAGATCGGCTAAGATCAGAACGTACAATTACCCACAGGGCCGTGTAACGGATCACCGTATTAATTATACCGTGTACAACCTGGATGCTGTAATGGGAGGTGAAATCCAAAATTTTATTGATGAACTGATGTTGGCAGAAAATGCTGAGCGCATGAAAGAAGGTTCGGAAGGGTAGGATTTATATGTTCGTTGGCGGCTAAATAAAAACCGTTTTCAATGGGTTTTATTTTTTGTTAGCACCTGTTTTTATTATTTCAATATTCTTGATTTTACCTGAACGTTCAATTTTAAAAGTTCTGTGTTCATTGTGTTGTGGTATAATCATATGAATTATCGTGTCGCAGTCAATAATCCCAGAATGAAAAGTAGTGTCATTACTTGACCAATTTGCAAAATCTATATGACCAATTTTTTCACCAGACTTATTATATGTTTTTACCCAATAAGTATATTCTCCATTGTGACTGTCATTGTTTTTTAACATGAACAA
>JAUICR010000092.1 GCA_030427785.1 Bacteroidia bacterium
TCAAGCCTTGACTTTTGTGTATGGTTATAGACCAAGCAAGCTTAATAGGATATTGTTCAAATGTTCCAACAACTTTTGACGTAATACGACCTTTGTTTTTGTCCCATTGATACTGTGGATGATCTTCAGCCATTTTTAGCATATAATCATCACGGTAAGTTTTGGCTAATACAGATGCGGCTGCAATGTTTTTAAATTTAGAATCACCCTTTATAATACAGTGATGCTGGATGCCTTCTATTTGGTTGAAACGGTTACCATCAATAAGAAGTGCTTCAGGCTTTAATACCAATTTTTGCACAGCACGATGCATTGCCAAGAAGGATGCGTTGAGAATGTTTATCTCGTCTATTTCCTGATGGCTTACACTCGCCACTGCCCATGCTATGGCCTTTTGTTCAATATAAGCGCGCAATTCCATCCTTTGAGGCTCCGTCATTTTTTTAGAATCGTTGAGCAATTTGTGACGAAAATTGAGGGGTAAAATTACCGCAGCAGCATATACTGGCCCAGCAAGGCAGCCCCTGCCAGCTTCATCGCATCCGGCTTCTAGTATTCCTTTGTGCAAAAAATTACGAAGTCTTGCCATTTTCTTCGAGGGTTTTTTGGATAGATAACCACATATTGGCTGCTGATTTTTCCCAAGTGAAAAGGTGGGTTCTTTTTGCACCCTTTGCTACTAGGTCTTCTCTAATCTCTTTTTTTTCTACGTCAGCCATAGCTTTTGCAATTTGGTCAAAATTGCCAGGGTTGCACAGTATGGCAGCGTCACCCGCTATCTCGGGCATAGATGTGGCCGTGCTCGTTATTACCGGTATGTTGCACTTAAAAGCTTCAACGATTGGAATACCAAAGCCTTCAAAATTGGAAACAAAGAGCAAAGCCGCACTGCTAGCAAGTACACGGTTTAGGCCGGCACCCTCTAGCCTACCAGTAAAAACTATATCATTTTTGAACGGGTGATTTTTATAAGCAAGGGCAATATCATCGGTCCAAAACATTTTTTCACCTACTATTACAAATTTTGAGAGCCCACCATTATTACGATATCTACTGTAAGACTCGAGCATACCAGTAATGTTTTTACGAGGATTCAAGGCTCCTACAAAAATGAAATAGCTAGCCCCTCCTGTAATTTCATTGCGCACCGCATCCTGATCGGGCTCAGTTAAGGGAAAGAAGAAGTCGCCACAGCCGTTGTATACCACATCTACTTTGTTGGGCGATATGCCATACGTATCTACTATGTCTGTTTTAGAATATTCAGAAACCGTTGCTATTCTGTTGGCCTTGTGTGCAAATTTTGGAAAATAGTGGCAGTAGTATTTGGCGGCTATCGTTGGCAACATCTCTCTGTGATGTTCAAAATTTAAATCGTGAATTACGGTAAGGCTCTTCACTTTTGCCCGTAAGGATAGATAGCCGTCTGGCGAAAGAAAGAGGTCGGGCTTGTGTTTTTTGAGAACTTTCGGAATACTCCATTCAAACCATAAATACCATAAAACTGGATGCCTGGAGGGAGGACCCATGACCACGGGTGTCACATTTTCAGAAAAAATAAACTGTGGGTCGTAGGGTCGGTCAAAAATGAAAATCCATTCCACTTCAGGATGATCATTGGTCAATCTTTTTAGAACCTCATAAGTAAACCAACCAATCCCTTCCAATTTATGCGAAAGCAGAAGTCGTGTATTTACGGCTATTTTCATGGGCCAAATATAGGGGCTTAGTTGGCTTAGATAAAGCGGGCTCAGGTGCTTTTGAGCTTTGTTATTAAAAATTACCTTTGAGCGTTTTCATTTACTATGCAGAAAAAGTTTGTGAGCAGCCTTATATTGTTGCTGCTCCTTAATTTATTAGTGAAGCCACTTTGGATTTTTGGCATAGATCTTACCGTTCAAAATAGAGTAGGGGCAAGCGAGTATGGGTTTTATGCAGCCGTTTTTAGCTTCACTCTTATCTTCAATATTGTTTTAGATTTTGGGCTCACACATTTCAACAATAGGGCTATTGCTCAGGATAGAGTACAGATTGCGAGAAATTTTTCGCAGATAACGGGCATTAAGCTCATTTTGGGCCTTTTGTACTTTTTAGTAAGTATTTGTATTGGATATTTGCTAGGATATACCAGTGCTCATTTTGCCTTGCTTATGGTGCTTACGGCCAATCAGTTTTTAGCATCCTTTATTTTGTTTTTGCGCAGTCATTTATCAGGTCTTCATCTTTTCAAAAGTGATTCCATACTAAGTGTGCTAGATAAATTGTTGATGATAATAACCTGCGGATTGCTGTTGTATACTTCCGTTTTGTCTGCAGAGTTTACCATTATGCACTTTGTGTGGGCGCAGTTTGTTAGCTATGTCATAGCTGCTGTAGTAGGTTTTGTGATGGTACTGCAAAAAGCCAAAATTTTTGTTTTTAAAATTGACCTTGAATCCTTTAAGAAGAATCTACACAAGAGCTTACCATTTGCCTTGTTAATACTCTTAATGGCACTTTATACACGTGTAGATAGTATTATGATTCAGCAATTATCTGGTTCATTCGAAAATGGAATTTACTTTCAGGCATTCAGGCTTCTCGATGTTTTTAATCAGGTAGGCTATTTATTTGCTGTATTATTACTCCCCATGTTTTCTAGTATGCTTGCCAAAAAAGAGGCGGTGAGCAATTTGAGTAGACTGGCCTTTAGCCTTATATGGGTAGGGGTGCTAGCCATTGGCACGCCCTTGTGGTTGTCGGCCAGCGAGGTGATGGATTATTTGTATGTAAATCACTCTGAGCTTTCTACGCCAGTTTTTCAAATCCTTATCATTAGTAGTCTGGCTTTTGGTAGTACCTATGTATTTGGCACCTTACTTACAGCAGCGGGTAATTTAAAGGCACTTAATTCCGTGGCGCTTTCGGGCTTTTTGCTAAATGTGGTACTAAACTTTATAATGATACCGCACTATGGTGCCAATGGGGCGGCTATCGCTACAGTGTTTACACAATTTGTAACTGCCATTGCCCAAATTGTACTTAGCTTTAAACTGGCCGATCTTAGTTTTGGATTATCCTATTGGTGGCGCCTTGTGATATGCACCATACTCACGTTTTTGCTTTCCTATTTAATGTGGTTAACGGGTCTTCATCCTGTGGTATTTATTGTGTTTTCTACTGTTGGTTCGCTGGGCTCGGCTATGCTGTTTGGTATTATTAATGTGCGCGCAGCCATTGAATTAATACAAAGCCGAATTAGGAAACCAGACCTAGGGTAGTATTCTCTATTTTTGCCGAAATTTTTGCGACCTATGCATTCAACACCTGATCCGGATAGAGTATTTGATTCTTCCAACCTTATTGTATATATCTATCAATGGCGCAAGCCACTTATTATTGTGAGCGTGCTTGCCATGGTACTTGCAGCAGTTTTTAGCAGCCCGTTGTTTATCAAGCCGCTTTATAAATCTACTGTAACTGTATTTCCCACTACCACTAATTCGCTTTCTAAAGCATTATTGCCACAGCAGTTTTCTTCTAGGGGGCAGGATATTATGGAGTTTGGAGAAGAAGAACAGGCCGAGCAGCTGCTTCAAATCTTATACTCTGATGAAATCAGGGATAAAGTAATTGAGAATTATGACCTCGTTAATCATTACGATATAGATACAAACGGAAAGTATGTTCGCACTGAGCTGTACAAAACTTTTGAGAGCAACATTTCATTTAGAAGGACGGAATATATGTCGGTGGAGATAAATGTGCTGGATACAGACCCACAGATGGCAGCAGATATTGCTAATGAAATAGTGGTGCTCCTGGATGAGGCAAAGAACAGAATTCAAAAAGAGAGGGCGCAAAAGGGGCTGGATATTATAGAAAGAGAATACTTGGGTATAAAGGCTGAGGTAACCGCCTATGAAGACTCCTTAACACAACTAAGATATAAAGGAGTACATGACTATGAAACACAATCTGCTGTGCTAAGTGAGCAACTAGCCACTGCCATGATTGAAAACACCAATAGCAAAGCGGTTGTGCAAATTCAAAATCAGCTAGATACTTTGGCCAAGTATGGCGGTACATATGTGTCATTACGAGATGAGCTTCAATTCATGAAAGAAGAACAGGTAAAGCTAAAAACCCGTTATGATCAGGCTAAAGTGGATGTATCGCAGTCAATGCCTGCAAGTTTTAAAGTGAATAATGCCTATCCAGCTGAAAAGAAATCGTACCCCACACGCTGGTTAATTGTTGCACTTAGTGCGCTTGGTGCCTTTACTCTTACTTTGATTACCATCCTTATTATGGACACCATAAAAGGCGCAGGAAAAAAGAGAATAGCGTGAAGTCAATAGCAGACCAGTTAAGCAATAAAACCATTATTCTCATTGGAGTTTTGGTTGGTTTGTTTAACGTCTTATTTATTGTAACCGAGAATTTTTGGGGCTTATTAATTCCCTTTATTCTGGCTTTAGTAGCGGCAACGGTTTTGGCTATAGATAAAGTTTTGCTGTTCCTTGTTTTTTCTACCCCGCTATCTATTTTTTATTACAACCCAGATTTGGATGTGGGATTTACGCTCCCCACAGAGCCTATACTATTTGGTATAATGCTCTTGTTTTTTTTCAGATTAATTTATTACGGAAGCTTTGATGTGAAGGTTTGGAAACATCCAGTATCCTTGGCTATTCTTTTTAGTTTGTTTTGGATGTTTGTAACGAGCATTACAAGTGAAATGCCCTTAGTAAGTTTTAAATCGCTGCTAGGTAGGGTGTGGTTCGTGTCAGTGTTCTTTTATCTAATGTCTCAGCTTTTTTTATTCAAAAAGAATATTCGCCTGTTTTTTTGGCTATTCATGATTCCACTCAGTTTGGTGGTTATATATACGTTGTATGTTCACGGTCAAAATGGTTTTGGAAAAGACACCTCCACATGGGTTATGTTTCCATTTTTCAAAGAGCATACTAGTTACGGGGCTGTTCTGGCCATGTATGTTCCCGTTGCTTTTGTTTTTGCGTTTTTACTAAAGCAAAATTTAAATCTACGCGTGTTGGCTGTTCTTATATTTTTCATCCTATTTATTGGTGTAATAATGTCTTTTACGCGTGCAGCCTGGTTAAGTTTGGCCGTAGCCTTTGTAGCCATGTTGTTCATTGTATTTAAAGTGCGCAAGGAAATAATAGGTGTGATGGCGGTTGTCACCTTGGTGATAATTGCAATGTCATGGGATACCATAATGCTGAAGTTTCAAAAAAATGATCAAGTAAGTAGCGATAATTTGACCGAACACGTGGAATCTATCTCTAATGTTTCCTCTGATGCATCCAATATGGAGCGAATAAATAGGTGGAAATCTGCCTTTCGTATGTTCAAAGAGCGACCATGGCTAGGTCATGGTCCAGGTACCTACATGTTTTTGTATGCACCCTATCAAAAGCCGCATGATAAAACAATCATTAGTACCAATGCTGGTGATTTGGGTAATGCTCATAGCGAGTATATAGGTCCTTTGGCTGAATCGGGTGTGTTAGGGGCGCTGAGCATTATTGTATTAGTTGTAGTTACCATGGTAACTGGTATTCAGGCCTATTACAAGGCACAAAGCAGAGAAATAAAATTAATAGCCATGGCTACATTAATGGGATTAATCACCTATTGGACGCATGGTTTTCTTAATAATTTTCTTGAAATGGACAAAGCATCTTGTCCAGTTTGGGGCTTTTCTGCCCTACTTGTGATTATTCATAGGTTTTATTGTAAAAAGTTTTAATTTTTTTTCAATAAGGTTAACTATCTCATTTTTTTGTTGTTACAAGGTTTTTGATTTACTATTCGTGCATAGTTTATTTAACAAAAGCTTAACAAAGATTGCCGACATGTTGATTATGTGAACAATTCTTTCCAAATTCGTAGCAACGTTTAACACAAAATTTTACTACATGAAGAAACCAGCAGCGCTGCTAACGCTTTTGTTAGCGCTATGCGTACAATTGGGTTTTGCCCAATCGCGAACCATCACGGGGATTGTAAAGTCCTCAGAAAGTGGTGAAACCCTGCCAGGGGTCGCAATTCTTGAAAAAGGAACGCGAAATGGTACCTCCACAGATTTTGACGGAAAATTTACCATTATCCTGAGTGGCACAAGTAATGTGCTGGTTTTTCAGGCTATCGGTATGGCCCCAAAAGAAGTAGAGGTTGGAACTGAAACTTTCATCTCTGTACAGATGGAAACAGCAGATGAACAGCTAGACGAAGTAGTTGTAACTGCTTTGGGAGCAGAACGAGAGAAACGCTCCTTGGGTTACTCTACCTCTGTAGTAGATGGGGATGAACTAACAAAAAGTGGTGACCGAAGTGCTATCACATCGCTGCAAGGAAAAGTTGCAGGGGTGAATATCACCAACTCAGGTACACCAGGCGCATCTACTAGAGTAATTATTAGAGGGGCTCAATCGGCCACACAGGGAAACCAACCCTTGTATGTGGTAGATGGAGTGCCTATTTATAATGCTGCGGCCAATGCTACTCAGCTAGAAGGGTCTTATGACTTTGGTAATGGCGCAAACAATATCAACCCTGAGGATATCGAAAACGTTTCGGTACTAAAGGGTGCTTCTGCTACAGCACTTTACGGTTCTAGAGCCGCCAACGGTGTGATTTTAATCACTACCAAAAAAGGTGGTGCCGCAAGTGGCAAAAAAGCTTTTGGTATTAGCTACGCAGGAAACGTTACTTTTTCAAGTCCTATCCATTTGCCTACACTACAAAATACCTATGGTCAGGGATGGGATGGTACCCATATCCTTGATGAGAATGGATCTTGGGGTCCTCTTTATGATGGACGAGATAGAGTGTGGGGTAGAGTTGTAGACAACTCTCAGCTATTGAAGCCTTATGTAGCTCAGGAAGACAATCTTTCGGACTTTTTCGAAAGAGGGGTTTCTTTTCAGAACTCTGTTTCGTTTAATACAGGGGATGAAAACAGTAGTTATTACGCATCTTTTTCGAATATCAATTCAGACGGGGTATTCCCAACTGATGTAGATAGCTACAAGAGAAATACTATTGCGTTAAGAGGTTCGGAACGCAAAGGTATTTTTAGCATTTCTGGGTCTTTCAACTTAAGTGATGTTAACGGTAGCTCGGTACCTTCAGGGCAAGGACCTACTGTATACAATAACATTATGCAGATTCCAAGAGATTTGAGTATAGTAGATATGCAAAACTACAATAGCCAATTCTACAACATTGATAATTACTTTACTAGTTACGGGGTTATTAACCCTTACTATACTCTAAATGAGTTTGGTAGTAAGTACGAAGGGAGTAAAATATTTGGAGGCTTAGAAGCTGGTGTAGATTTAACTACTTGGGCTACTTTAAATTATAGATTTGGATACGATTACACCACAGACATGTATAACGTATGGGAGGCCATTATAGCCCCTACACCTGGTAGTCCAAATGCTGGAAGTAGTATAGAGGACGGAGGTTCTGTAAGACAGCGAAGTGTAAATCGTAGACAGCTCAACCATGATATCATGCTGAACTTAAGACATGATTTTTCACCTGATTTGAAGCTTACAGGGTTAATAGGGTTAAACATCAATGAGAGACAGTATACTGATGTGGATGCTTACGTATCTGATTTGGATATTCCCGGATTCTATGATTTGAGCAATAGTGCTACCCCTATAGGCCCAGCACCTGGTAAAACAAATGTAGAGGACGAAATGTTGAGACGATACATGGGGCTTTACGCTCAAGGAAGTTTTGATTATAAAAACTATTTGTTTTTAGACCTAACCGTTCGTAATGACTGGTCTTCAACTTTACCAATTGATAACAATAGCTATTTCTACTACGGAGCCAACTTGAGCTGGGTATTTACCGATCAGTTAGAAATTAAATCAAAGATCTTTAACTATGGTAAATTAAGAATTGGATATGGTACAACAGGTAATGATGCTGATCCGTATGTAGTTCTACCAACATTTATTTCTACAAGCGTTCAGCAACCTTTCCGCGATTATAATGCACCTGTAGGTGGAACCAACTTCTTTGAAGTAAGTAACCGCTTAGGTAGCCCCGATTTGCAGCCAGAAATTACTTCGGAATTCGAAATTGGTGGAGAATTCAGATTTTTCACTGGAAGAGTTACTCTTGATCTGACTTATTATAATAGAGTAACTACTGATCTTATTCTTGATGTTCCAACGGCATCAGAGTCAGGTTATGATGTAGTTACACAAAACGTAGGTGAGATAGAGAATAAGGGTATCGAAGCTTTGATTGATATTGCTATCCTTAGAAATGATGACTTCAAAGGATTGAAATGGAATTTGCAAGCTAACTTCAGTAACAATAAGAACAACGTAAACAAGTTGAACAACGACTTGAAGAAAGTTGAACTAGGTGGGTTGTCTACTACAGGATATGTAATGGTAGAAGGACAACCTATGGGAGTGTTTGAAAGTACTGTACCCAAATACCAGCCTGGAACTAACAATATGGTTGTAGATGCTAATGGAGTTCCAGTTTCAGCAAGTACTAAGCAATTTATCGGAAATTCTCAGTATGATTACATCTTGGGTATTACCAACAGGTTCCAGTACAAAGGTGTTAGCCTTGAGTTTACATTCGATATCCGTCAGGGAGGTAAAATGTTCTCAAGAACAGCAGATATTACCAACTTTACAGGAAATGGTGTAAAAACGATGTATAATGACAGACGTCCGTTCATCGTGCCAGGTTCTGTACAAGAAATTCCAAATGGCGATGGAACATTTAGTTATACTGAGAACACTACCATTATTGATCAGGAGCATATCGATGACTATCACAGAGCAGATGCTTTGGATCCAATGTATGTAATTGATAAGAGTTTTGTTAAACTACGTGAAATCGTATTAGCGTATCAATTACCAAAGTCTACCCTAGAGAAGAGTCCATTCTCAGCAGTTTCTTTTAGCATTTTTGCCAGAAACCTATTTGTGTGGACACCAGTAGATAATCAGTTTGTAGATCCGGAGGTTACTACTTTTGGAAATGATATTCAGGCTGATTTTGGAGAGTTTAGTGCTAACCCTAGCGTTAGAACTTATGGTGTAGGACTTAAAGCCTCATTTTAATTATGAAAACAATGAAAAAGTTTAAATTAATAGCAGTAGCATTATTATTTATTGGTTTCACATCTTGCGAAGATTATTTAGATGTAAACCAGGATCCCAACAAAGCACAGAATGTAGATATCAGCCTGGTGTTGGCTTCTGCACAATCAGCTACCTGTGTTTCTATTGGCGGTTATTTCTACAACCTAGGAGGAATGTGGTCTCAATACTACACTCAAAGTCCTGATGCTAGCCAGTATCAGAATATTGATGAGTACAATATTACCCCTGACTTCTTTGACGATACGTATCGTGCCATTTACTCAGGTGCGCTTACTGATTATGACTATATCAAATCCACAGCAAGCGAAAGTGGCCAGACAGGCTATTATTTAATTGCTACTTTGATGGAATCATATACTTTTCAGGTGGTGGCCGATATTTACGGTGCTGGAGCATATTCCGAAGCAATTGAAGCCAATACGGGAAATTTAACTCCTAAGTATGATCAAGGGGTTGAAATATACTCTGGTATTCTAGCTGCCATAGATGATGCAGTAACTAAGTATAACAATGCACCAACTGGTGTAGGCGCTACTTCTGATATCATTTTTGGTGGAGATATGAATATGTGGATTCAGTTTGCTAATACTCTCAAGTTAAAGATCATGATGAGAGGTATTTCATCTAGCACACCTCCTTCAGATTATACGAGTGCAGATATCATGAATTTGATTAATACTGGAAATTTATTGGCTACAGATGCCAAGATGACCAATTTTGAAAACGCGCAAAACAAGCGTAATCCTTTTTACGATGTGGTTATCGACAGATTGGGCGGAGTAAATACCGCTGCTAGTAATACCATGATTAGATACTTGGTAGATAATGATGACGCAAGAATCTGGACTACTTATGTACAGGCTGATGACAATACCTGGACTGCTAAAGAGCAAGGTGATTTTGCTAATCGCGATATCAATTTTGACAACCTGGCAAAGCCTATCTTTACCTATAATATGCCGGTTTATCTTTTTACTGCGCATGAGGTAGCATTTTTGCAAGCCGAGGCTATGGAAAGGTTTGCTGGTGGAGCAGGAGCTAAAGGAATGTACGATGCAGGTGTAACGGCTTCATTTGCACAACATGGTATGGCAGATACTGCTTCTACTTATATTGGTGCAGGGGGCGTGTATGAGTACAATGGAGCCGATATGGAAGCTCGCATTAAGCAAATTATGACTCAAAAATGGGTTTCAATGATTAATCAGCAAAACCTTGAAGCATTTTTTGAGTTAACAAGAACAGGATATCCAGAGTATAAAGAGGATGGTGTTGCTCAACCTGGAGATTTAACCATTTCTTTGGCTTCAGTACTTGGTGCAGGACAAACGCCTAAGCGTTTATTGTATGCAGATATATCCACATCTAGAAACCCTAATGCTCCGGCACAACCTGCAGGAGGTATTGCGGCACCAGTGTGGTGGGCAGAGTAAAAATATTTAAGAAACTAAAAAAATGAGAAAATTAAGTTTAATCGTAGTTAGTATGAGCGTGTTGTTTACACTTAACTCATGCGACAAGGAAAAGTCCTCAGAAGGACTTTCCAGACAAACAAATTACCCCACTTTTGAAATGATGGGTGATCCTGTGATCTTTCAAGCTCTAGGAGACCCTTATACAGATCCTGGGGTAACTGCAACAGAGGGTGGAGATCCTATACCTGTTACAACTTCAGCAGTTGGTAATTACTGGGTAGGAAGTGTGCCTAATGTGGACCCAAATCAGTCAGACTATTATTCAGTTTCCTATTCTGCGAAAAATAAGGATGGTTTTACCGGAACTGAGTCTAGAGATGTGTATGTGGTAGAAACGGGTGATCTTGTAACGAGTATTGCCGGTTTATATACCTCTACTGTAGTGCGAAACGGATCGGCAGGAGCTCAGTACACAGATATGGAGTACATCCTAATATCAGATAATGGTGATGGAACGTACAATATTTCCTGTGGTATAGGAGGTTACTATTCGTTTGGTAGAGCTTATGGCCTTGGATATATAGCACCTGCTGTGGTAACTGCTAATGATATCAGTAATAATGATTTCAGCTTTACTGATTTTAGCGTTAACACGTTTGGGGGCGTTTGTACAATGACCTCCATGTCAGTAGATGCTACAGCCAAAACAATCGATTTTGTAACCGATTGGAGCTTCGGCTATCAGTTTGTGGTAACATTAACTCAAGTACAAATCTAGATTATGAAACTTATGAAAATTAAAACTGTAACCTTGGGCCTTGTGGCCATGATTGCAATGGTGAGTTGTAACAAGGAGTACGAAACAGAGACTTTAGCCGGACATAATTTATCGGGTGAGTGGTTTGTTCAAACGTATTTTGGCGGAACAGCTCCTAGTAATTTAGTATTAGGCTATGAAAAGATTCTTACGTCTAATACTGCGGCTGCTAATGGAAGTCAAATTTGGGTGGATGACCTTGGGCATATTTGGCCTTTTAAAGTAAAGGTGAGTGCCAATGCCAGTAGTAATACTTTTTCGGGTACAAACGAAAATATTGCTCAAGCACCTGATTCTACCTTTGTGTATGAAACAACCATTATTGATGGTAGAATTTTTCCGGGAGGAGGAAGGTCTGCTACTGGTGTAAAAGTGGATAGCATTTACTTTAAAGCCACTTTTAATGAAGATCCAGGCAATGAATATATAATGGCTGGTCATTACCGTACGGGCTTTATAGAAGACGAATTGTAAGGGGATTTTAAATTGAAAAAACCTGCCTTGGCTATGCAAAGGCAGGTTTTTTTATGCTCTATTCAAAGGGACAACTGCTCTCTTAAGTTCTTTTTGAAGTTGATTCGACCAAAGCCTTAAGTGCTGCTACCTCCTTATACTTTTTTCTAGCTTCTTCGGCTGGCGAACCAAAATAGGATTTGCCAGCTTCCAAATTTTTACTCACTCCTGACTGCGCGTACACTATCACGCCTTCACCAATGGTTAATCCGCTAGAAACACCTACTTGCCCCCACATAGTTACGTGGTCATGAACAATAGTGCAACCAGCAATACCCACTTGTGAAGCAAAAAGACAATGTTTTCCTATTTGGGTATCATGGCCAATCTGAACATTGTTGTCAATCTTGGTGCCATAACCAATCCGTGTAATACCGGATACACCCCGATCTATTGTACAGCCTGCACCAATTTCTACTTTGTCTGCGATGGCTACACTTCCGCCTGATAGCAATCTATCATACCCATCAGGACGTTTTTTATAATAAAAGGCATCTGCGCCTATTACAGTGTTTGCGTGTATAATAACATTATCTCCAAGTACTGTGTTGTCATAAAGAACCACATTATTATGAATAATACAGTTCTTCCCAATTTTTACATTATTGCCAATAGCTGCAGTAGGTTGAATGATGGTTCCCGCACCCACAATGGCACTCTGGGCAATAGCAGATGAGCTACCCACAAAAGGATTAAATCTTTTGGTGATTTTATTAAAATCGCGAAAAGGATCATCGGATATCAAAAGTCCTTTGCCTTCAGGCACCGCTACCTCTTTGTTTATCAAAACGGTGGTAGCTGCAGATTGAAGAGCTTTGTCGTAGTATTTGGGATGATCCACAAATACAATATCTCCAGCCTCTACTACATGTATTTCGTTAATACCTGTAATAAGATGATCTGGGCTACCAGCCAATGAACAGCCTATTATTTC
>JAUICR010000093.1 GCA_030427785.1 Bacteroidia bacterium
GAAATAAATCTCTGATTTAGGAGCCGAGCTAGTTCACCTTTACCCTCTGGTTGTCCAGACGAATCTGAATTTTGTTCCCTATAAATTTAAGAAGGCTAATCTAATAGCGGAGCCGAGAAATGGATTGAAACCTCGATTTAGAATTCTAAATCAGAAACTAAGTCAAACTCGTCATAAATAGCCTTGTCTTTAAGACCTTCAAAAAAGCTGGTAGAACCGTACTGTACATCAAATTTTGACCTATCAATTTTTAGGTTGGCGGTAGCCTTGTTTCCATAAATCGACATTTCGAAAGTCACAGGGTTTGTATTTCCCTTGATAGTCATATCACCCGTCACCATGTACGAATTCTTGCCGGTAGATTTTACTTTAGTAAAAACCAAATTGGCAGTTTTATACGATTGTACGGCAAAAAAATCATCTGACTTTAAGTGGCCTTCTAGTTTACCTTTATACTCACCCTCAAGGTCGGTACAAGTAATACTGGTCATATCTATCACAAAGTTTCCTCCCACCAATTTATCTTCTTTAAACTCCAAGGAGCCTGATTGAATATTGATAGTTCCTGTATGAGAACCTGTTACCTTATAACCTTTCCATACTACTTTGCTTTTAGCTGTATCTACAGTTTTTGAACCACTGCCTTGTGTAAAGCTTAAAGTTACAAAGGCTACCATAGCCGCTGCCATCAGGGATAAAATTGATTTTTTCATGCTTATTTTTTTAATTGAAAATTTATCTTTTGAAACGAGACAAATTTCAGGCAAGAACCCTGCCTACAAAATGAAATAGATTATTAAATAATGTTAAACTAGATTAACATTTCAGGACTCCTGAGCCAGCTGACTTTTTACTTTGCTCAGAAACTCTTTGGTAATACCTAGATATGAGGCTATCATATACTGTGGTATTCGCTGCTCCATTTGCGGATAGCTTTTTCTGAATTCTAAAAAACGTTCTTTGGCCGTAAGGCTCGAAATTCCAACAATTCTTTTTTGAGCGGCTACCAGAGCATTTTGCATAAGAAGCCTAAAGAAGCGCTCCATCTTGTGCAGTTCGGCACATAGCTCCTCCATAGCCTGAAATGAAAATTGCAACAGCTCGCTGTCTTCCAGGCATTGTACATTATAATCTGCCGGGCTTTGGGTAATAAAGCTCCCTATATCCCCGGTCCACCAATCTTCTATAGAAAACAACACGATGTGTTCCTGTCCCGATTTATCTACATAAAAAGTCTTGGTGCAACCGCTCAGTACAAAGCTTTCAGCCCTACTTACATCTCCCTGCTGCACTACATACTGGCCTTTTAAGTATTTTCTAGATTGTAATTTTGATATCACCACATTTTCCTCCTCGGGTGTAAGGCTAATGTATCTTGCTAAGTAGGTAAGGAATTTTTCGTGCGGCATTGCAAATGCTATGAGTAAAGTTCAAAATTCAAAGCTATCTAATTTTTCGGCTATTTATGCAGCTTTAGGCTGTAGATACGGGTAAAGTGCTTTGAGAATTTCCTAGCTAATTAATGCCAAAAAAAGAGAAAAAGGTCGGCTAAAGGAAATACTTTTGCCAAGCATTAAAAAGAGAAAGATGTACTGGAAGAAACTATCGCAGGTAGAAATCAAAAACCGTGTAGAAGGAGCCTTAAACAAAAACTTAAACTACCGTAAGACCAACCTGCTTGGTGTACCGGCTTCGTACTTAGATGAGGAGCAGTTTTATATAGATGCACCTTTTTTAGAAGACGCCCCTTTCCTCAAGACTTTTATAGCCAACCCAAATCATATAGGTTGCCATACCAGGACCCATGGCGAATCTGAACCATTTTTTCAGGGCACCCACGCTTTGGAGGTAGAAGTAATAAAACTATGTGCTGAGCAGATATTTAAAGGTGAGGCAGATGCACAAGATGGCTATATAGCGCCAGGTGGCACCGAGGCCAACATTCAGGCACTTTGGATTTATCGCAATTATTATCAAAAAGAATTTGGCGCCAAGCCAGAAGAAATAGCGGTAGTATACTCCAAAGACTCCCACTACTCTATGCCAAAGGGGGCAAATATTTTAAATATAAAATCGATACTACTGAATGTAGATGATGAAACGCGAGCTATAGAAATGGCTGATCTTGACGCCAAAATAAAGCAAGCTCAGGCTGAAGGCATCAAGTATTTTATTGTGATACAAAACATGTCTACCACCATGTTTGGATCTGTAGATGACGTGAACGCAGTAGCAGCTTACTTTGTAGAAAATGGCCTCGAATTTAAACTCCATATTGATGGCGCTTTTGGGGGATTCATTTATCCATTTGCCAACCCTGATAGCCCCTTTACATTTCAAAATCCCTATATAGACTCTTTTACCTTAGACGGTCATAAAATGCTACAAACGCCTTATGGTACGGGTATTTTTATCATACGAAAAGGCATGATGGAATATGTAGAAACTGAAGAGGCCAAGTATGTGCATGGTAAGGATTTTACCATATGTGGTAGCCGATCGGGCGCCAATGCCGTTTCTATTTGGATGACTTTGATGAACTATGGCAGCATGGGCTGGCACGTACGTATGGAACAGCTGCTAGATAGAACCTCGCTACTTTGTGACAAACTCACCAAAATGGGTGTAGAATATTACCGCAATCCATTTGTAAATATAGTTACGATAAAAGCAGATTATATTTCATCTGCCATTGCTAAGAAATACCACTTGGTAGCCGATAGTCCTGAGAATACAAAATGGTGGAAAATTGTAGTTATGTCGCATGTTACTGCCGGTATGCTCGATCAGTTTGTAACTGAAATGAGAGCTGAAAGAAAAGGGATAGTGAAAGGCTAACGCCATACTTTATATTAAAAAACAAGCCCCTGCGATTTATAGGAAATCTCAGGGGCTTTTACTTTTATTTAGCACCGGGGCATTAACCCAACACAGACAACCTTTCCTCCAAAGCCTTAATCTTAGCTTCAGCATCTGCTTGTTTTTTACGCTCTCCTTCTATTACGGCTGCTGGTGCATTATTTACAAAGCGCTCATTGCTCAGCTTTTTCATTACCGAATTCAAGAATCCTTTTTGGTATTCCAAGTCTTTGGTCACTTTTTCAACTTCAGCTTCTACATCCATGGTATCACCGGCTGGTATAAACAACTCGTGGTTGCCAGCCATTATGCTATACCCGGCTCCTTCAATTATGCCATCCAGCTTCAAGCTAGAAAGATTACCCAGTTTGATAATCAATTTCTCAAATCGTTCAGGTACCGCTGCAGATGAAGCAGCCTGCAACTCGATCTGATCTTTAAACGAAATGTTTTTAGAAGCACGGATATTTCTAATTCCATTTACTACGGCAGCTGCCTGATCAAAATCGGCTAGCAAATTCTCATCAGCTGTAGCCTGCTCAGGCCAGCTCTGCAAGCTTACACTTTCGCCTTCTTTTCTATCATTTAATAGATGCCACACTTCTTCGGTAATAAATGGCATAAACGGATGAAGCAACACACAGATTTCTTCAAAATATTGAATAATAGCTGCGTAGGTCTTGCTATCAATAGGCTGTTGATATCCTGGCTTTACGGCTTCCAAAAACCAGCTACAGAAGTCATCCCATACAAGTTTGTAGGTAGTCATTAGCGCTTCTGATATTCGATACTTAGAATACGAATCTTCCAATGAAACAAGTGTATGCTTTAGCTTTTCGCCAAACCACTCAATAGCCGAGGCTGCCGCTTCATCTTGTGGCGCATCGGTTACCTCCCATCCTTTTACGAGGCGCAAGGCATTCCATATTTTGTTCGAAAAATTCCTTCCTTGTCCGCATAAGTCTTCATCAAATGGCAAATCATTACCGGCTGGTGAAGTAAGGAGCATACCTACACGTACTCCATCAGTACTGTATTTTTCCATCAGCTCTATAGGGTCAGGCGAATTACCCAAAGATTTTGACATCTTACGCCCTTGTTTATCTCTTACTATCCCCGTTAGGTATACATTGCTAAATGGTTTTTCCTTGCGATATTCATAGCCCGCTATAATCATTCGCGCTACCCAAAAGAATAAAATTTCTGGTGCCGTTACCAAATCCTGAGTGGGGTAGTAATACTTTATGTCTTCATTGTCCGGATTTCTAATTCCGTCAAAAACCGAGATTGGCCACAGCCATGAAGAAAACCATGTATCAAGTACATCTTTATCTTGAGTTAAATCTGCCGCGGTCAGGTTCTTACCACTTTTGGCCCTGGCCAATTCCAAAGCCTCTTCTGCAGTTTCGGCTACTACAAAATCATCTTTGGCATCACCATAGTAATAAGCTGGTATTTGATGCCCCCACCACAGCTGACGTGATATGTTCCAATCATGAACATTTTCCATCCAATGGCGATAAGTATTCTTAAATTTTTCTGGAATTAATTGCACCTCATCATTCATTACAGAAGTCAATGCTGGCTCCGCTATTTCCTTCATTTTCAAAAACCACTGATCTGACAAGCGTGGCTCAATTACAGCTCCCGTTCTTTCGCTCGTTCCTACAGAAGTTGCATAATCTTCTACTTTTTCTAATTGCTGAAGTTGTTCTAACTCCTTGGCAATTTCTTTCCTTACGGTAAAACGGTCTTTGCCTTCATAGTGCAAACCAAAACTGTTTAAAGTTCCGTCAGCATTAAGGGCGTCTATCACTTCCAGACCATGGCGGTCTCCAATCGATTTATCATTAACATCATGGGCAGGGGTTACTTTTAGGCAGCCTGTTCCAAATTCTAAGCTTACATAATCATCTTCAATAATTGGGATACTGCGATTTGCCACTGGCACTATCGCCCTTTTGCCTTTTAGGTGCTTATGGCGTTCATCGTCAGGGTTTATACAAATGGCGGTATCTCCAAAAATGGTTTCGGGACGTGTAGTAGCTATTGTCAAAAAGTCATTCTCACCTTCTATCTTATACTTGATGTAATACAATTTGGCATTTACATCTTTGTGTATTACCTCTTCATCGCTAAGGGTTGTTTTGGCCTCAGGATCCCAGTTTACCATACGGTACCCGCGATAAACTTTTCCTTTATTAAAAAGGTCAATAAACACTTTAATTACTGATTCGCTGCGAGCCTCGTCCATAGTGAAAGCCTCACGACTCCAATCGCAGGAAGCGCCTAATCGTTTTAATTGTTCCAGAATAATTCCTCCGTGCTTATGAGTCCATTCCCAGGCATGTTCAAGAAACTCCTCTCTATTAAGGTCCTCCTTATTGATTCCTTCACTCTTCAGTTTTGCTACCACCTTTGCCTCGGTAGCAATAGAAGCGTGATCTGTACCAGGTACCCAACAAGCATTGTAACCTTGCATTCGGGCACGTCTTATTATCACGTCCTGAATAGTGTTGTTCAACATATGCCCCATATGTAGTACACCTGTTACATTTGGTGGAGGAATTACAATGGTATATGGCTTTCGCTCATCCGGTGTAGACTCAAAAAAATTATTTTCGAGCCAATATTGGTACCAACTTCTTTCTTTTGTATTGAAGTCAAAATTTGCTGAAACGCTCATTCAATGGGGTTTTGAGGGAATTCTTTAAACAAGTTGCCAAAGGTAAAAATTGTATTTGCCTTAGCTAATGCTTTTTGGCACATTTTTGGTTTACTCTTTGGTTGTATTAAAAAAAACTTTTTTAACACTAAATTTGTCCAACAAAAAGAATATTTATCATGAAGAAGCTATTACTAGCATTAACATTTTTAGCAGCAGGCACTTTTGCTTTTGCTCAGGAAACTAATCCAAATGCAGCCGAAATTACCTTTGAAGAAACAGTAATTGACTACGGTCTTATCGAGAAAGGTTCAGACGGAGCTAGAGAGTTTGTATTTACCAATACGGGCAAAGAGCCTTTAATTATTACAAAAGCTGTAGGATCTTGCGGGTGTACCGTACCTACTTGGCCAAGAGAGCCAATTGCTCCAGGCGAATCGGCAGTAATGAAAGTAAAGTATGATACGCAGCGTGTAGGTGCATTTCACAAAAGTGTAACTGTTACATCTAATGCATCAAACCCAACTGCAGTAGTGAAAATAAAAGGAACAGTAAAGGCACCAAAGCCTGTACAAACTACTCCAGTAAAAGAGGAAAAGACCTCTATGATGGAAGAGACGAAATAATAGACTTAAAAACTACATTTGCACCCTCTTTTGGTTTACCGAAAGAGGGTTTTTCTTTTTTAACTAATAGCTAGTATAGAGTATGCCAGCAATTTCTATCAAGGGTTTAACAATGCCCGAGTCACCCATTCGAAAATTGGTACCATTTGCCGAGAAGGCTAAGAGCAAGGGCCGTCATGTATTTCACTTAAATATAGGTCAACCAGATATCAAAACTCCTGAGGTAGCACTTAAGGCCATTAAAGAAACCAATATTTCGGTATTAGAATATAGTCACTCTGCAGGTTTTCAATCCTACCGAGACGGCTTAGTAGCCTATTATAAAAAAATGGGAATCAGCAATCTCACTTCAGATGATTTGATAGTAACCACAGGTGGTTCTGAGGCCATACTATTCACTCTCAATTCCATTGCCGACCCTGATGATGAAATTATTATCCCCGAACCATTTTATGCAAATTATAATGGTTTTGGTATTTCTTGTGGGGTAAATGTAGT
The DNA here is from genome assembly GCA_030427785.1 of Bacteroidia bacterium. GTDB lineage: Bacteria > Bacteroidota > Bacteroidia > Flavobacteriales > Schleiferiaceae > Owenweeksia. Next base: position 6,649 of record JAUICR010000093.1, read on the forward strand.
ACCTGTTACTTCTCGTATAGTAGATGAGTTTGCCTTACCCGCTATTGAGGAGTTTGAAAAACTCATTACGCCAAAAACTAAGGCAATAATGATTTGTAACCCTGGCAACCCTACCGGGTATTTGTATACCAAAGAGGAATTGGGGAAACTAAGAGACCTAGTGCTAAAACATGATTTGTATCTGATAGCAGATGAAGTTTACCGAGAGTTTGCCTATGACAATAAGGTACATCACTCTATATTAAACCTTGATGGGCTAGAAGAAAATGCCATTGTAATTGATTCGGTTTCTAAACGCTACAGTATGTGTGGAGCGCGTATTGGCTGTGTTATTTCTAGAAATAAGGCAGTAATGGCTACATCAATGAAATTTGCACAAGCAAGACTAAGCCCTCCTACTTTTGCCCAAATAGCAGCCGAGGCCGCACTAAGTACCGGACCCGAATATTTTACAGAAGTAAAAGAAGAATATGTAAAACGTAGAGACATTTTGGTAGACGGGCTCAATAGCATAGAAGGTGTATTTTGCCCTAAGCCTACAGGTGCATTTTATGCCATGGCTCAGCTACCTGTAGATAATGCTGAGAGATTTGCTCAGTGGCTTTTATCTACCTTCGAAAAAGACGGAAAGACGGTAATGCTTGCTCCTGCCGAAGGGTTTTATGCTACACCTGGTATGGGATTAAATCAGGTTAGGCTAGCTTACGTTTTGAATCAGGAAGATTTAATAGAATCTGTTGAAATAATAAAAGAGGCACTTCGTCAGTACCCCGGGACGCTACTTTGATGGAAGAAAAAAAAATATTAGAAAACGTTTCGCTTAAGCCTTACAACACTTTTGGAGTGGACGTATCGGCTCAATATTTTTTTGAAGCTCATACTGTAGATGATCTTTTGTGGATAGTACATCACAGCTTATTTGATTTACCAAAATTGATTATTGGCGGTGGAAGCAATATGTTGCTTACAGAGGACTTTGAAGGTTTGGTTCTCAAAATTTCCCTTACGGTAAAATGGATTGAAAAATCTGATGGAGACCACACCTTAGTATCTGTAATGGCTGGTGAAAACTGGCACGAGTTTGTACAATGGACCTTGAAAAATGGACTAGGTGGGTTAGAGAATTTATCGCTTATTCCTGGTAATGTGGGTTCTGCACCTATTCAAAACATTGGTGCCTACGGGGTAGAGATGAAAGATACCTTTCACCACCTCGAAGCCCTGAATACCAATACTGGTGAGTTTGAAATATTCACTAAGAAGGAATGTAATTTTGGCTACAGAGATTCTTATTTTAAAAGAAAAGGAAAAGGCTCCTACATTATTACTCGCGTCTTTTTTACGCTTACCAATAAGAATCACAAGCTAGATATGCGCTATGGGGCTATAGAGGAGGAACTGAAGAGACTCGACCTAGAACCCAGTATTTATTCCATTTCTGAGGCCGTGTGCAATATCCGAATGAAGAAACTCCCAGACCCTAAAATACTGGGAAACAGTGGAAGTTTTTTTAAAAACCCTGTAGTACCTATAGATCATTTTGAAAAGTTAAAAGACAAGTTTCCAGAAATCGTGTCGTACCCAGCTGGCAACGATAGTGTAAAATTGGCAGCCGGATGGATGATAGAGAAAGTAGGCGCCAAAAGCTTTACCTGCGGTGATGCAGCGGTGCATGTAAATCAAGCATTGGTACTGGTAAACCATGGTAATGCAAGTGGCAAGGAAATTGAACAACTTGCAATGAAAATAAAACAAGCAGTGTTTGACACCTTCGGGGTTACCTTAAGACCCGAAGTTAATATCATTGGTTCTACAGTGTAAATTGAAATAAAAATTGTGATGGAAGTATTTCTAATAAGTGTTGTGTTTTTAGCCTTAGCATTTGCCGGGATAGGCATAAAAATTTTGACAAAAAAAGGCGGTGAGTTTTCAGGTACTTGTGCCAGCAATAGTCCATTTTTAAATGAAGAGGGTGCCGCATGTGGTTTTTGTGGCGCTATGCCAAGTGAACAGTGTAAAAAAGAGGATGGCGAAATTGCAAAATCAGCCTAGCTCTTCGCTTGTGCTACATAACTAGCAAAGCCCTCCGTTTGTATCACACGCCATTCTCCTTGCTCATTACTATAAATAAAGTAGGCTTCAAGGTCGGGCTTTGAATCTATAAATGTGACCGATTGCTCAAGCCCCATTACCATACAGGCTGTAGCATAGGCATCCGCATCCATTGCCGTATTGGCTAATATAGTTACGCTCAAAAGCGTATTGCGAGCAGTGTATCCTGTAATTGGATTAATAGTATGCGCATATTTAACTCCTGTATTTTCATCTACCCAAAACTTCCTGTAATTGCCAGATGTGGCCAAAGCGATATCCTTAAGGTCTAAAATTATTTGAAATCTGTCCTTTTCATCCATTTGCTCAGCGGGCTTATCCACGCCTATTTTCCAAGGATGACCTTTTGTATTTAGGCCTTTTACTCGAAGCTCACCTCCCACTTCAATCATATATCTGTGGCAACCTAAGTTTTCTACATATTCAGCAATCAAATCTACAGTAAAGCCCTGGGCAATTGCATTAAAGTCTATTCTAGATCCTTTTGGAATTTTTACTCTATCCCCTTCTATTTGAATTAATGGGTATCCCACAAGATTCATCGCAGAGTCTACCATACTACTATCTACAGTCACCGTTCTCTCTTTTCCAAATCCCCACAAATCCACCAGCGGCCCCACGGTAGGGTCAAATTTTCCTTGAGTTTCTGTGGCTATTTCCAAAGATCTGTTTAGGACCCTCTTGAAGATGGGGTCTACCTCATAAAAAGTATCGCCTACATTAATAGCTGATATTAAAGAAGTTTTTTGATAGGTACTCATCGATGCATCTACTGCTTTTAAAATACTATCAATTGGATGCTCCAGCCCCTCCGTCCTTGGCCCTATTAGTTTTATGGTATAGGTACTACCTTGAGCATATCCGCTATAACTATGCTCCTGCACATCTGTAGGCTGACTGCAGGCAGTAACAATTAGTATGGCTGCAAAAAACAAGCAAATTCTCATAGGTATAAATAGGGGTTTATTAAGGCAAATCTCGTGCTTTAGTATCAAATTAATTAGAAGGAATTCGTTAAAATATATTTACCCGAATTTTGTACTTTTGCGGTCTCCCTATATAACCTTTTTTTGAATTATATATCATTCGATATGGAAGTAGTAGACAATACTGAAATGAGACATTTTGAAGTACGAGATGGAAACGCATTAGCGACTATCGAATATCAAATTCAGGAGAAAAAGTATTTCCTTACTAAAGCAAGTTTCCCCGGTGATTTTGAAGAGTCAGGTAAGGCTACCGAAATGTTAGAAATTGCCCTTGACATGATTAGCGAAACAGGTATGCGCGTAGTACCAATGACAAGTTTCGTAAAAAGCTATTTCCGCAAAAACAGAAGCAGAAAAAGTATGCTTCCTGTTGGGATGCACCTATAGTATTAATTCTAGTTTTTTATTCTCCGCTTTTAAGTTCAGAGTTAGCCCCATTAGTTAATGTGCGGTACCGATAACCAATTTCTTTTGTAAGGAAGTTTAGGTTTGCCGAGATTTGTTTTCCCAATGCAATTTGCAAAGGCCTACTACTAATCTAAATAAATTAACTATGCGCTTACAGAAGATACTATTACTAACTCTTTTAGGAGTATTTCACTTGTCATTAATAGCTCAAAACGGGCTTATTCTGGTAAAACCAAAAGGCACAAAAAACTGGGGCTTTGTTAATCTAGAAGGAAATTTTGTAATAAACGCACAATACAGAAAAATAAGTTCTTTTTCTCCAGATGGATTTGCTCCTGTTATTGAATCTAGTGCTGCGTTTATTAATAATAAAGGTGAAAAACTAAAGGTAGAATTTAAAGACTTTAGCTTACCAAATGTTTTTGGCTTAGGCATTGGCGGCTTTTCTGATGGTATGGCCCGCGTAGAGGTAAACGATAAGTGGGGCTACATAAACACTACCGGAGCAACTGCAATACAACCGCAATTTGAAAGTGCTACTGATTTTGAAAACGGATATGCCGTTGTTAAAATAAATGGTGGATGGGCCGTAATAGATAAAAAGGGGACTCAATCAGAAATAAAAATCGATAAGCTCAAAAAAGTAAGGGAATTTAAAAATGGCTTGGCGATTTTTGATACTGAAGAAAAAAAGTTTGGATACATCAATACAGAAGGTGTAGTGGTAATTGAGGCAAAGTTTAAAAGTGTTGGAAATTTTAGCCATGGCGTGGCTTGGGCCAAAAATATGGAAGGTAAAATAGGATACATTGACCCAAAAGGAAATTGGACCTTAGAACCGAAGTATGATGCTTGCAAGGACTTTGATCCCGTATCAGGTATGGCTAGGGTAAAAGAAGTTTCTGAGTGGTATTACATCAATCTAAAAGGCGAACCCTTAAAAATGGCCTTAGATAAATATGGCGACTTCTCTGAAGGGCTATGTAGAGCTTTTGTAGAAGGCAAAGCCGGGTTTATAGATGCCTCAGGAAACTGGGTAATTGAAGCTCAATTTGACAATGCCAGAGATTTTAGTGCCAATTATGCAGCTGCTAAAAAGGGTGAATTATGGGGATTGATAGACCGACAAGGAAACTGGATTATTGAGCCCAAATTTGCCGACATGAAGGACGTTGTACTATTGAGGTAATGAGCTTTATTCTTATGACCATTTTTGCAAAGGCCCCCTGCAGTATCCTTCTCTTTTTTTAAATCGAATAGTACAAAGGACCGTTGTACTTTCGTACGCCTGATGAATAAGCAACTTTCCATACTATTTTTAGCCAGTTGGTACCCATCTGAGGTTCATGCTACCTTGGGCAATTTTGTTCAAAGACACGCTCAGGCGGTAGCTTCTATACACAAGGTAGTGGTGGTTTCGGCTCACGAATCCAGGCAACCGAGCATTGAAACGACAGAAAAAGGAAACCTAGTAGAAATTCGAGTTTACTTCCGAAAACAACTGCCTCTTTTTAGCTATCAAAAAGCCATGAAACGAGGAATAGCTCAGGCTAAAAAGAAACAAAAGCAATTTGATTTAGCCCATGTACATGTGGCTTACCCTGCCGGTGTAGTGGCTCTAAATATTGGTTTACCTTACCTGGTAACCGAACATTTTTCGGGCTATCATCCTCAATCCAATTTCAAATGGCGATTTGGAAGACGTAGTTTGACCGATAGAATACTAAGCCGTGCGAAACTCATCTTACCTGTTTCAGAACATTTAGCAAAAGCCATTCATCAGTTTGGTGTAAATACTAAAATGATTCAGGTTTCTAATGTGGTGCAATCCAACCTATTTTATTACAAACCCACCGATGCTTCTACTTTTACCTTTTTACACATATCTACTTTAGAAGAGAGGTCAAAAAACATTATTGGTATTCTCAAAGGATTTAGAAAACTAGAAGAAACCAACCCCAATTTTATATTGAAAATTGGGGGCGATGGCGACATTAAGGAGTTAAAAGAAAAGATTGCTCAATATGGCCCTAGCCTTACTCGCATCGAAATTATTGGTGAAAAGCCCATTGGTGAAATAGCCGATCTAATGCGTTCATCACATTGCTATGTAATGTTTAGCCATTTCGAAAATCAGCCCTGTACTATACTTGAAGCGCTTTGCTGCGGACTACCCGTTATCAGCTCAGATGTAGGTGGAATACCAGAAGTACTGAATGAGCACAACGGCATTTTAATAGAAGCTGAAAATGATACCTCCTTTGCACAAGGCCTGGCCCGAATGATAACAGAGTACCCCAACTATAACAGACCATATATAGCAGATGAGGCTAAAAAAATCTATTCGTACGAGGCGGTGGCTGAGCGATTAAATGAAATTTATCTTAACGTACTGAGCTAAGGTGCATCAAATCATTGATGCCAATATTTTGCTGTGCAATAAATCCCTCACCGTATTCTACACCTATTAACCGGCCCATATCCTGAGCTCTATAATGGATACTTTCAGTAAAGTTTTTTGAACTAATTACCGTTTCAGGCTCATTTGAGTTAGGGTCAAAAAATTGTGATTTATGTGCCAAAATGGAATCCATTTTAGTCTTGAAGTGGCCAGAAATGTCTATGATAAAGTCCGGCTGCAAATCATAAAACTGAATGTAGCTCACTACGCGTTTG
>JAUICR010000094.1 GCA_030427785.1 Bacteroidia bacterium
CAGCATTGGTTCCAGTAAACCCGTCTAAGTGTACCTCTCTTCCTCTTTCAGAAGATCGATAAATGTAGATATCTGGTACAAAGCTTTGAACACCGGATACAAAGTTTATTGTAAATGAAAATTCTTCGGGTGTGCCGTTAGGACCTACACCATTATTGGTATAGTAGTTTGATTGGGCATCAAATGCATTATCAAATACAATAAGGCCATTTGTATTGTTTACGTCAGCAGTAGCATTACCACTGATGGATGCTATTATGTTTTGTTGAAAATTTTGATTCGAACTATTTTTAAGTAAAATACCAAGCCCACTACCAATTCCTGCTCCTACTGCATCTAGGCTAATAGTAAAATCGGCACTCACAATATCGTTATTGGCATTTTTTGCAATTTCAATACGATTTGAAACGACCATATCATTAAAATCGAAATCGCCAATACCTGGCCATAAATCTTCAAAAGCTAGAGTTTGATATCCCGCTGTTGGATAGAATTCCTGATAAGCTCTGCTATTATCATTGGGGTAATCATCATCATTATCCGCTACTCCATCATTGTCGGCATCAGAAATGGCCACCTCGGTGCCAAAGCTCACATTATCTACCCAGCTGTTGTCTCGCAGTCTTATATATACCTCGGCATAGTTTGCACCCGTAGGTACTAATCCTGTAAGGGAGGCATTGCCAGGATCATAATACTCGTAGGCAAAATACCAGTTTGAACTAGCACCATACCACAAAATATAAATTTCACAGTCATCATAATGATCTGCCGAAACTGCAAAACTGTCTCCCTCGGCCACTGTTACAAATTGAGAGAAATAAGCAGTCTTATTGTTTTTGGCTTTTAGTACCCTCGACCCCGATTCCGTTGTCCAATTGTAGTTGTTGTTGTATTTATACCATTGTCCATCATCAGCATAAGTGCTTACTGTTCCCCAAGGGTAGTTTGTAAAGCTGTTAGTTTCAAAGTCAGAATTGGATAGTTCATTTGTAATCGAAACTTTTTGTGCGCTTTTCTTTTGGGTCCCTTTTGTGAATACCCCTTTTTGAGTAGGGCGTAGGTCGATTTCTAAATTATAGCTACCTGCTTTGGAAATTTCTACCATATGACCCGACCCAGGATAGTATGCATAATACTTGTCCTCAGTTTGAGGAACATTAAAGTAAAACGAAGCAATATTATTCGTGATAGTGGAATTCAATAAACGCTTACCTGATTCATTAATAATCCAAAGGGATTGATTGTTTGCATCAAACTTGCTGTTGGTTGTAGTAACCAGAACATTGACGTTTCCTTTGGTGCTGCTGCTCCAATTAAAACCTTCGGGAATTACCAATTCAGCAAGAGATTCTGCATTTGGTGGGTTTTGAATCTGGTCTGTCGAGGTTTCTTTGCCACAAGACCATAGGGCTACTACGGCTAGTATAGTATAAGCTAGATGTTTCATGATAGCGCAAGTTTTGATTAGAGTTGAGAGTGATTTGCGTGTATATCTAAAACAAATGTAGAAATATTTTTCTCTTAAATCATTGATAATCAACAGTTGAAGTATTGATACTTCATAAGTAATCTTTAGGGGAAAAGCGTTTTTCGGTATAAAACAGCGAGTTGTATTATGATAAATTGACTTAAAATAAAATTCAGATAAAACGAAAAAAGGCCAGTTTTCATTTGAAAACTGACCTTTTTACTCTCTACTCTGAACAATTATTCTGGTATATACAATTTTGTTTTATCGCCTAACAGCATCCAACCTACATAGCGTCTTCCGTTGCTTTCGGCCCATTGTTGAAACTTAGGATAAGCAGTAGTGATGTCTACCTTTTCCAATGGATGATGAAAGAATGAAACATTTGGGTGAATAACCTCAATTACCCAAGGAAGGCCAGTTGAAGTTTTATAAGTACCATTAATATCGCTTTTGGTATTGTACAAGCTAGGGTCAGCTGCAGCAGTTCCAGCTACACCACCCATGTGTGTTTCTCGCCCTCTGTTATTTGATCTGAAAATATAGAAATCGGGTACAATAATTTGAGACCCAGCTGACGCCTTGAAGGTTATGTTAAAGCTAAATTCTTGAGGCTCTCCATCTGGGCCATAACCATTGTTGTTATACATAGGCGACAATGATTTCCTTGCATCATTAAATACAATGATACCATTGGTAACATTTGGATCTAGTATGGCGCTACCACCAGATATACCGGCTATAATATCTGTTGGAAATGGTTGACCGTTTACATCTAGTAGTTGGATAGCGGCACCACTTGAGGCACCTGCTCCTAAGGCCATTACCTTTACTGATACAAGGGCATCAACTAATATATTATTAGCATCTTTTCTAAATTCAATATTGTTGGATAACACCATGTCATTAAAATCAAAGTCGCCTTTGGCTGGCCACAAATCTTCAAATGCCAATGTTTGTCTTCCTATTGTTGGAAAGCTGGTTTTATATGCTAATGCAGGATTATTTGGGTAGGCATCTTGTCTATTCGATACGCCATCATTGTCATCGTCTGGTTCAAATGCCTCCACAAAATTTACATTATCCAACCAATCATTCTGCTTACAGAAACCATATATCTGAACATATCTTATTGTAGAAGGAGTAAGGAATGTAGCATAACCTTGAGTGCCATTGGTATATACAGTAGTGTACCCAGTAAAATCTTTTGCAGCGTTAAAGTACAATAAGAAAAAACCGCTATTCCCACTATAGTCATAGGCAAAGTCGTAAAGCTCATCACCTACTACCTCTATTGATTGTAGCAAGTCAGCACTACCTAATGGATTGGAGGAGGTAAATACTTTCGAACCATTTACAGTAGTTATGGTTCCATTATTGTCGCGCACATACCAATCTCCTGAATTGCGCAATTTTGTATAAACACTTGTGTCTAACACAAAGGAGCTATTCTCAAAATCACCTTCCAGTATTAAGTTTGTTGCAGTGGTTTTGCCTTTACTGCCGCCAGATTTTTTACCTGGCCTAATAAGATTTTCTAATTGTAGCTCAGCAAGTTTTAATTCCTGACGAGTTGATGTAATTTCAAATACCTCATTAGTATTTTGATAGCGAGCGTATACCTTATAGTTTTCTTGAGGAATACTAATGTGAAAGTGTACAGCACCGTTATCAATTTTTTGAAAATCTAACACAGTACCGTAGGCATCAATCAATTCCACAATTTGGCCTTCGGTAGTAAAGTAAGGAGGGGCAGAAACTGTTAATTCTACAATTCCTTTGACAGAACTGGACCAATTAAAATTTTCTGATATGGTTAAATCTCCAAGGCTGGTAGCTGATGGGGGATTTTGATAAGAAGAAAAATCGTCTTTTTCTGTATTACATGCTACAGCAATCATTCCGGCTGCGGCTATTGTAAAGAGTTGTTTCATTGTTTTCATAATAAGTAGAGTATGCCACCCTTATTGAAATTATAAGACCAAAGATTTTCTTTTATCTTAACTGATTGAAAAACAGTAAATATACGTTTTTATCTTGTTGAATTTGTTTCCCAAATTGAGATTTTAACTCTCGAAATGAAATCTACAGGTAAAGATATTAATAAGCTGTGAAACAGGTATTAGCAATATAAGATTATTAGCAAACGCTTATGGGCAGAACAATACTCAAAAAAAAAGAAAATGTTGAGGTGTATCGATGGCTATTGCCTAAAGGGCCAATTATTTTTTTTAACAGATTAACCATCATTATTGTGGATATCTAGGTTTGTGATAGCTCGATTGGATTTGATTGTTGGCTACATTGAGGGTGAAAATTTTATTCAATTAGTTCCTATTTAATCATGGCAAAACTTTCAAAAGCTACTACTCGAAACTCTAAGGCCGAAAAAGCCAAGAAGAAAATCTTTGTACTCGATACTTCAGTTATTCTGTATGACCACAATTCCATTGTGAATTTTGCTGAACATGATGTGGCAATTCCCATTACTGTGCTTGAAGAACTGGATGAATTCAAAAAAGGAAGTGATACTAAAAATTATGAGGCCCGGCAGTTTATTCGTTTTTTAGATAAAAAGGCAGGGGAGCAGGGCCTGCAAGATTGGATAAGTTTAAATGGTGGTACGAAGGGTCGCTTTAAAGTGATAATGAGTAGTGAAACCAAAGGGTTAAATGCGGTAACTGTTTTTGGTGGAGCTAAGAATGATCATAAAATACTGAATGCTGCGGTGAGACTTGGTGAGGAGGAAACAAGTAAGCAGGTTATTCTGGTAACAAAGGATATTAACTTACGACTAAAAGCCAAGGCTCTTGGTATAAATGCACAGGATTATGAAACGGGAAAAATTAAGGATTTAGATTCCCTTTATTCTGGAAAAACACAACTTGAGAACTTTGACCAATCATTGATAGATTCACTCTACAAAGTTCATTCAGTTTCCATCGATGCGATTTTGAAAAAAGAGAAATCTTTTGAGCCTCTCAACAATCACTTTTATATCCTAAAAGGAAATAAGAGTAGTACGTTGGCATTTTATAGTGCAATGGATGAGAGTATGATTCAACTCGAAAAGAAAAGTTACTATGGTATAAAGCCTAGAAATGCTGAACAAACCTTTGCCTTGCATGCCATTGCTAATCCTGATATTAAGCTGGTAACTTTATCGGGAGTAGCTGGAACAGGAAAAACGCTTTTAGCATTAGCTGGTTCACTTGAACAGCGAAGGGAGTTTAAACAAATCTATTTGGCTCGGCCTATTGTGCCGTTGAGCAATAAGGATATAGGCTACTTACCCGGAGATATGAAAGCGAAGATTGACCCCTATATGCAACCTTTATGGGATAATCTGAAATTTGTAAAAAATCAATTTAAAGAAACTGATAAAGAGTATAAGCAAATTGATGAAATGATTACGCAAGAAAAGCTACTGGTAACCCCATTGGCTTACATACGAGGGCGTAGTCTTAGTAATGTTATTTTTATAGTAGACGAGGCACAAAACTTAACGCCCCATGAGGTAAAAACCATTATCACCAGAGCGGGCGAAAATGCCAAGTTTATTTTTACCGGTGATGTAAGGCAGATTGATACACCTTACTTAGACGAACAATCTAATGGCTTGTCCTATCTTATTGATAAAATAAAGGGAAACAAGCTATTTGCCCATATCACACTTGAAAAAGGAGAGCGCTCTGAGCTTGCCAATCTGGCTAATGAGCTATTGTAATTAGTTGCTAATTATCCAGCTTGCAATGTCATGGGCAAGTGCTTGAGTAAGTGGAAAATCGGGGTCGGTATAGGAAGCTAAATTTTGTTCCTCCGTATCATTTACGTCTTTCAGCACATGATTCATCTTGGGGTAAGTGATAATAGTACCATTATTGGCTGCTTTTTGTAGCAGTTCTGTTTCGCTAATGGGTACTTGCATATCACGCTCGCCAGATATAATTAGGCTAGGAATATTCAATTTTGCAATTTCAATGGTAGGTGTGTATGCAAAGTAACTTCTCAAAAAAGGCTGAATACTTGGGCGCAGCAAGCTCGCCAACATAGGATTGTATTTGGTAATAGTATAGCCCTGATTAATACTATCTAGTTTGGTGATACATTCAGCCTGTAATGGCCCTTCGGGCATATTATTAGTAAGTTGTTCCTTTATTAAATCAAATGCATTGGTGGCGGGTCCGGCAAGTGAAACAAAAGCTTGCACCGGCATGTTTTGTGCCGCCAGCATTCCTACCAAGGAGCCCTGCGAATGCCCCATAACATAGATTTTTTTGAATCCCATTTCATTGAGCATTTCAATAGCTTTGACCGCGGTTTTTACCACAAGGTTGAAATTCATTGAGTCTTCAGGATTGTTAAAAGTGCTTTTTCCAATACCAAGTTTGTCATATCTAAAGCTTGAAATTCCATAATCAGATAAAGAGTCAGCTAATAGTAATAAGCTGTTATTAGGCCCTGGTGCTCCAGAAATATTACCATTTCTATCTGTTGGTCCGCTCCCGGATATGAAAAGTACCACGCGGGTTTTCTTATACTTTTTTTCGGCAACAGTTGTCAAAAATGTACCATACACGGTGTCGTTATTTACCAAAAAGGACAACTCCTTACTTGTTTTTTCAGGAGCTTGGGCACTTAAATGGATGGTGCTTAAAACATAAATGCTGATGAATATGGACTTTACTAATTTCATAATGGTATTGATTTATCAATAAAAAAAATCCCCCTTGGCAAAGCCAAGAGGGATTCAAATATAATTCAACAATGCTAATTAGGCATTCTCTGTTACTTTAGGAGCTCCCGCTAAAATTTCGGCACTTGCATTATCAGCAAATTGCTCAAAGTTTTTATTAAACTTAGCCGAAAGCTTGTTGGCAGTAGCATCATAAGCAGCTTTGTCTTTCCAAGTGTTTTTTGGATTTAAAATTTCAACCGGAACATTTGGACAAGTATTTGGCATCATAAGTCCAAATACTTCATGCTCGGTAAAATCAACATTAGCAAGCTCACCTTTAAGGGCAGCTGTAATCATAGCACGTGTGTAGCTAAGCTTCATGCGGCTTCCTACTCCGTATCCACCACCTGACCAGCCAGTGTTTACCAACCATACATTTACACCAGCATCTTGCATTTTCTTGCTAAGCATATCGGCATAGCGGGTAGGGTGCAATGGCATAAATGGCGCGCCAAAACAAGCTGAAAAAGCCACTTGAGGCTCGGTAATACCAGCTTCGGTACCAGCTACTTTGGCGGTATAACCGCTAATAAAATGGAAGGCTGCCTGACCTGGAGTAAGCTTAGAAATTGGAGGCAAAACTCCATAAGCATCACAGGTTAAGAAGAAAATATTCTTTGGGTTCTTTGCTAAAGAAGGAACTTGAATATTATCAATATGATCAATTGGATAGCTTACACGAGTATTCTCAGTAATGGTTGAGTCTTCAAAATCAACCTCATTGGTGCCTTGTTTAAAGGTTACATTCTCAAGTAAAGCACCAGGCTTAATGGCTCTAAAAATGTCTGGTTCTTTTTCTTCAGTTAAGTCAATAACTTTAGCATAACATCCACCTTCAAAATTGAAAATAGTGTCGTCTTCGGTCCAGCCGTGCTCATCATCACCTATCAATTTTCTGTTAGGGTCTGCCGATAAGGTTGTTTTTCCTGTACCGCTCAATCCAAAGAAAAGAGAAGTATCTCCTTCGTCACCCACGTTGGCCGAGCAGTGCATGCTCAGTACATTTTTCTGGTGTGGGAGTATAAAGTTTAGCGCTGAGAAAATACCTTTTTTGATTTCGCCAGTGTATCCGGTTCCACCTACTAAAATCATTTTTTTAGTAAAGCTTAGTATGGCAAAATTGTGCTGACGCGTACCGTCTAATTCTGGATTGGCCATAAAGCTAGGTGCATTGATGATAACCCACTCTGGGTCAAAATCTTTTAGCTCATCTTCTGTTGGGCGCAAAAACATATTGTTTGCAAACAGATTAGACCAAGGCAACTCTGTAATGACACGAATCTTCATTTTGTAACGTGGATCTGCACAAGCGTACACATCACGAACATACAAGCGTTTTCCGTTAAGGAAATCACCCATTTTGGTATGCAATGCATCAAACTTGCCAGCATCAAAAGGAATATTGATACCACCCCACCATACAGAGTCTTTCGTCAATTCGTCTTCTACAATAAAGCGATCTTTTGGGGATCTTCCGGTGAATTCACCAGTGTTTACCGATATAGCGCCAAGACTCGACCTTGTAGCCATGTTTTCATCGATAGAGATTTTTTCGAGGTCTTCAGATTTTAGATTCCAGTAGGCCTCGGCATTAGCAATTTTATACTTTTCCAGCGAGGCGTTTGCTGGTTTTATTTCTGTGAAATTCATATTTCTGAGATTAGTTTCACTTTGTTTTAGGGCTGCAAATTTAGGTCTATTTGGTTTATTGGCACTCTCAATTTTCGCTAAATCGTTCTTTATAAGGGTTAAAGTTGTTAACCGTTTTTTGAACCATGCTTATACGCTGAAAGTAAGAGTAGTAACCAGCCTGACATAAATAATAAGCCACCTATTGGTGTTGTCGGGCCTAAAAAAGACACCTGAAGTCCGCTTATTTCGCTTGTACTTAGTAGGTAAATACTTCCACTAAATAAGAAGGTTCCCAAAATCCAGGTCCAGGCTATGGCATTTTGGTATTTTATAGATGCACCGCTCAAGCTAATTGCGAGTAATGCAATAGCGTGCCATGCTTGGTACCTAACTCCTGTTTCAAATGCTTTTAAACCTTCAGCATCGAGATGTGCTTTTAGTGCATGAGCGCCCATGGCCCCAAAAGCTATAGCCATAAAGCCAAAGGCCGCAGCAAATCCCATGATAGTTTTAGTTTTCATAATGCAAAAAGGGCTTTAAATTGTTGTTTGCTTATTTCGTATTCCAAGGTGTTACTTAAGCTTTCTACGTTTTTCAAATTCTTGATCTTTTCTTTGGTGGCTCTATAAAGTTCCAGCTTAGTATTGTCGTATTTCATCTGGGCTACAATCTTCTGCATATCTTCTAGGCTTACAGAATGAGCTAACACATAATTTTTTGCTTCCTCTTGTTTTTCAAATTCAAATTCCAACGTTTTATATGAAGCCATAAATTGATCAAAACTAGATAAAGCGGGTTTTTTGATTTTGATGGTATCGGGCGGTGGAGAGACTATCGCTTTTGGCTTGGCGCTGGGCACGGCTGCCACAACTACCTTGTGTGGTGCTATAGTTTGTATAGTATCTGTTTTAGTGGGTTTTGCCTCAGGTATTTTTGTGGCAGTAGCACTGGCCATTGGCAGTGGCTTTAAGTTAATGGCGCTTTGCAAATCCATTTTTTGAACCTCAGTAGGAAGGCTGCTAATTTCACCTCTATACCTTAATTGATATTTATTTTGGCTATTGGTAGTAATCACATAATGATAATTTCCCTTTTGATGGAAGTGCATCGTTTTTGTAAATGCTATCTCTTCATTGAGTTGTACTCTAAGGGTAAAAGGGAAAGTGTCAATTTTTTGAATTATTAAGCTTTTTACAGCTTTAGGGTTTTGCTCAAACTCATTTATTCCTATCAGAAATAGATGGTCTGTTTCTGATTGGATATACAGATTTACTTGGGCAAAAGTGGAAAAACAAAGCAGAAGTGGAAGCAGCTTCAACAAGTTCATTAACGCTATTTTGGTGCAAACATAAGTCAAAGGTTTTTCGCTTGCGAGGCAAAGCTTTAATTCTAAATTTGCCGCCTATGAAAAACATTTTGGTGATTGGCGCTGGGCGCTCTACATTTAGTTTAATACAATACTTAAAGCAACATTCTACTAATGAAGATTGGCAACTTACCATTGCCGACTTCAATGAAGAATGGGCAAAAGAAAAAGCGGGAAATCATCCTAGAACGAAGGCGCTCAAATTTGATGTGGGCGATGCTGAGGCCCGTGTTTCTTTAATCAAAGAACATGATTTGGTGATAAGCATGCTGCCTGCCCATATGCACGTAAGCGTAGCCAAAGATTGTATAAAATACAAGAAGCACATGGTTACGGCCAGTTACATTTCTGATGAAATGGAGGCTTTGGATGATGCCGCAAAAGAAGCAGGAATTGTATTGATAAATGAAATAGGAGTAGACCCAGGTATAGACCATCTTAGCGCCATGAGCGTGTTAGATACCATTAGAGCGAAAGGCGGTAAAATGCTGCTGTTTGAGAGCTTTACAGGCGGATTGATAGCTCCAGAAAGTGATAATAATCCTTGGAATTATAAGTTTACCTGGAATCCTCGAAATGTGGTGCTGGCCGGATCGGGTGGTGCTGTAAAGTTTAAGCAGGAAGGACAGTATAAATACATTCCCTACCACCAGGTTTTTAGGCGTACCGAGTTTATGGAAATAGAAGGCTATGGCAGGTTTGAAGGCTATGCCAATCGTGATTCTTTGAAGTATCGTTCGGTGTATGGCTTAAAGGATATTCCAACCATATACCGTGGTACTTTGCGTAAACCCGGCTTTTGCAGAGCCTGGGATAGCTTTGTAAAGCTGGGAATGACTGATGATAGTTATGTAATAGAAAACTCGGCTGATATGACCTTTAGAGATTTTACCAATTCTTTTTTGGCCTACAATCAGCATGACTCTGTAGAACTTAAATTGATGCATTACCTCAATATTCCTCAGGATAGCGATTTGATGGATAAATTGAGTTGGCTGGGTATTTTTGATAGCACCAAGGTAGATTTAGAAAAGGCCACACCTGCCCAAATTCTACAGCATATCCTTGAGCAAAAGTGGAGCTTAGAAGCTGGAGATAAGGATATGATAGTGATGCACCACATATTTGGCTACGAGCTTAATGGTGAAAAGAAGATGATAGAATCATCTATGGTGACCCTAGGTAAAAGTATGGAGGAAACGGCTATGGCTCAAACAGTAGGGCTACCGGTGGCTATTGCGGCACGCAATATTCTTAATGGAAATATCAGCACTCCGGGAGTTCAAATTCCTATTAGTAAAGAAATTTATAAACCTATGCTTGCCGAATTAAAGGAGTATGGCATTGAGTTTATTGAAAAAGAAGTACCGTATAAAGGTTATTAATAATGGATTCTAAAGGCATCGAGTTAAAAAAGTACCCCATTGGGAAGTTTGTGAAACCAAATCAAGTGGAGGATCGTTTGCTTCAAGAGTGGATAAAGTCTTTAGAACATTTACCTAATGAACTTGCTAAAATCACTGTAGGCTTATCAGAGGAGGTACTGCAAGAACAGTATAGAGCGGGTAGCTGGACAGTGAGACAAATAATTCACCACATAGCCGATAGTCATTTAAATGGCTATACTCGTATGAAACTTGCCTTGACGGAAGACAACCCCACCATAAGACCCTATGACGAAAATGGTTGGTCTGTTTTGGCTGATGTAGAGTCGGTGCCTGTAGAAGTGTCTATTGAACTCCTGAAGAATCTACACATTCGTTGGGTAGCGCTTATCAAAGGTTTGAATACGGCCGAGATGAGTCGCACTTTTTACCATCCCGAAAATAAGGTAAATGTTACTGTGGCTGACCAAATAGGCCTGTACGCCTGGCATGGCGAGCATCATCTGGCACATGTTAAGGAAGCATTGGGCTTGTAAGGATTTATAGTATTGATTTTCTTGTTTTTAAGAGATTAGATAAGTCTTCATTTTTTACAGGCACTTTAATAACCTATTTTCGGCATCCTGAAAAAAAATCTTATGCAACAAGAAGCTACAATATGGGGCCACCCCAAGGGGTTATTTGTTTTATTCTTTACCGAGCTTTGGGAGCGTTTTTCTTTTTATGGAATGCGTGCCATATTGGTTCTGTATCTCACACAACAAACTACCGTAGATAATCCCGGTTTGGGATGGACCAGTAAAGAAGCCTTGGCTCTGTACGGGTGGTACGGTATGATGGTGTACTTCATGGGCATCTTTGGTGGGGTAGCAGCTGATAAGTGGCTCGGTCAGAAAAAGTCTGTTTTTATAGGCGGAATATTTGTCATTTTAGGACAGTTTTCTATTGCCATAGAGGGGTTGGCTTATTTCTATACGGGTCTTGTTTTACTTGTAATTGGTGTTGGACTACTTAAGCCAAACATTAGCACGATGGTGGGAGGGCTCTATAAAAAAGGAGATTCAAGAAGAGATGCGGGTTTTACCATATTTTATATCGGAATAAACATAGGTGCCTTGGTAGCACCAATTATAGTGGGAACAGTAGCAGAAAAGATAGGCTGGCACCTAGGTTTCTCTATCGCGGGGTTTGGTATGATTATCGGCCAGCTCGTTTACATAGGATTTAGGAAACACCTAGCTGGAGTGGGTGAGTTATTGAAACATTCCAAAACGGATGCTCATCTGGCAAATCAGCCATTAACTAAAATCGAGAAGGACCGCATTATAGTTCTTTTGATTTCTTTTTTGATCGTAATTGTCTTTTGGGCAGCCTACGAGCAAGCGGGTGGATTAATGAATCTTTATGCCAGGGATAATGTTAATCGTTTCATCTTCGGTTGGGAAATACCCACAAGTTATTTTCAGTCTTTACACGCATTATATGTTGTTCTTATCGGTGGGCCTATGGCTTGGCTCTGGTTAAAATGGAGCAAAATGGGAAAGGAGTCTTCTGCTATTTTTAAAATGGCTGTGGGAATGATTGTAATGAGTATTAGCTTTCTGGTACTGATGGGAGCCGTTTATGAGGCCTCTGTAAGTGCTTTAGGAAAATCTTCAATGCACTGGCTGTTATTTGCCTACTTCTTGCATGTGGTGGCCGAACTAAGTATTTCACCAATATCACTTTCGTTTATTACCAAATTGGCACCAGCCAAATATGCCAGTTTAATGATGGGAGCTTATTTTGCAATAGTGGGCTTGGGCAATAAAGCTGCAGGAATGATAGGAGGAGTAGCCCAAGATGCAGGAGAAATGACCGTTTTTGGAATTATCGCTGCAGCTTGTTTGATTGTTGGCTTACTGCTCTTCGTTTTAGTTAAAAAACTAAAGGCTATTTCGCATGGTGCGGAGGACAACATTGAAACGCCTCAAGTTTTAGTAGAGCCAGAGTAGTTTTGCTAGGGTAGAGCTATAGTAGTATCTAACAGATTACTCCTCAAAAACCTGCACTGTTGCTTCTTTGAGCTGAAGCTCAGTAAACTTGCCCGTGTATCGGGTAGCGCGTACTATATGATTATCTATCCAATGGTAATTCCCTCCACGTGGTTTCCCCATTAGCAAACCGTGATATTTGAAATTGTATTTTTCCAACCATTGCTCAGTCACCTCTCTATGTGCCTCGGTGC
>JAUICR010000095.1 GCA_030427785.1 Bacteroidia bacterium
ACCCTAGCGGACGATCAGCGCTCGACTTTTTCAAAGAAAATAAAACCAACGCGGACGCATTACCAGATGTAATATTACTGGATGTATTAATGCCCGAAATGAGTGGCTTCGATTTTCTTATCCACCTGGAGACATTGGAGGAGGAATTGATAAAGAAGCCGTTAGTTTTTATGTTAAGCTCTACTGATGATGAAGGCGACATTCGCAAGGCCAGAACCATCCCTTTGGTGAAGCGCATGCTGCGCAAACCTTTTTCTCCCGAAGCCCTACTAAAGGCTATATCAGAATTCTGATTTTAGGTAAAACTTGATTTTCGGAAACTTCTCTTTAGCCATATTTAGGCTAAATGACGAATCGGCCAAAAACACCAATCGATTAAATTTATCCCTAGCTAAGTAGCGGTACTTGAGTTTTTTAAATTCATCAAGTTGATCATCGTCAAATGACTCTATCCAGCAGGCTTTGTATGCAGGGTAATTTTCATAAGTACATTTGGCACCATACTCATGCTCCAGCCTGTATTGAATTACCTCATATTGTAATGCCCCTACCGTACCTATAATTTGCCTATTGTTGCTTTCAAGCGTAAAAAGCTGCGCTACACCTTCGTCCATCAACTGATCTACCCCCTTGTGGAGTTGCTTTGATTTAAGTGGATCAGCATTATTTATAAATCTAAAATGTTCAGGCGAAAAACTTGGAATTCCCTTAAAGGACAGCTTGCTACCTTCGGTTAAAGTATCACCAATTCTAAAGTTACCAGTATCATGTAAGCCCACTATATCGCCAGGAAAAGCCTCTTCTACAACACTCTTTTTGGATGCCATAAAAGCGGTAGGGCTACTAAATTTTAAGTTTTTGCCAAGGCGCACATGGTGATAATTTGTATTTCGTCTAAAAACGCCTGACACTATCTTTAAAAAAGCAATTCTATCTCTGTGTTTGGGATCCATGTTGGCGTGAATTTTAAACACAAATCCAGTAAAGTCATCTTGTAGTGGATTTATAAGCACATCATCTGCCATTTTAGGTTGGGGGATAGGTGCTATTTCTACAAAACAATTGAGTAGTTCTCTAACACCAAAATTGTTAAGAGCCGAACCAAAAAAAACAGGGCATAATTGGCCTTTTAAATAGGCTTCCTTATCAAAAGGAGGATAAACACCTGACACCAATTCTATTTCTTCTCGAAGGGTATCAGCCGTTTCTTTATCTATATATTTTTCAATTTCAGGAGTTGAAATATCTTCTATATTGATGCTTTCAGAAATTCGCTGTTTCTTTTGTTCTGTATATAGTTGAATGTTTTTTTCCCAAAGGTTGTATACTCCTTTAAATCTTGCACCCATTCCTATAGGCCAACTCAGTGGGCAAACCGTAAGACCTAGTTTCTCTTCTACTTCGTCTAGCAAATCGTAGGCATCCTTTCCTTCTCTATCTAGTTTATTGATAAAGATGATAATAGGTGTATCACGCATCCTACATACTTCTACCAGCTTTTCAGTTTGAGCTTCTACCCCTTTGGCCACATCTATTACTACTATTACACTGTCTACCGCAGTTAAGGTCCTGTAGGTGTCTTCGGCAAAATCCTGGTGACCAGGCGTATCAAGAATATTTATTTTACGCCCTTTGTATTCAAAACCCATAACTGAGGTAGCCACCGAAATACCACGCTGACGTTCTATTTCCATAAAATCGGAAGTAGCACCTTTCTTTATCTTATTGGATTTTACGGCACCAGCCTCCTGAATAGCACCTCCGTATAGAAGAAGCTTTTCAGTAAGTGTGGTTTTACCTGCATCTGGGTGTGAAATAATCCCGAAGGTTCGCCTCTTGCTTATTTCTGCTTTTAGTTCGCTCATAATAGGGCGGCAAAAGTAGTAATTGATAAAGTTTTAATAGATTCTAATGTGCGATTCTTTATAATAAAAACAGAATTGAATTGCGGCTTTACTTATTTGATATAGAAGATGTTGCTGTACCGATGATTAGCTTCTGACTATAAAAATTCTTATTTTAGGTGAAGTTTAATCTGCCTAAACCTTCAGAAATGGTAATTTCAGATTTCGGTTCTTTATTAGTAAAACAAAATAGCTTTTTGCACAAGGCGGCTATTAAGTTGACCAGAAATGAAGCTGACATCGATGATTTAATTCAAGACACTTTTTTCAAAGCCTTAAAAAATCGAAAAAAATTCGAAATGGGCACCAATATCAAAGGCTGGTTATTTACCATTATGCGAAACACATTCATTAATAAGTGTCGTAAAAAGAAATTTCAAAACACATTTGTAGATGAAACTGAAAGTAAGTATTACATAAATTCAAGTGCCTTATTAGTACAGGCTAGTAGCGAATCACGTTTTGACAATGAATATGTGTTGGAGCAAATAGCCCACATTGATAAATCGTACCGCGAGATATTTATGATGCACTTTGAGGGGTATAAGTATGAGGAAATTGCCAACAAATTTAATATCCCTTTGGGAACAGTAAAAAGCAGGATTTTTTTGGCCAGGAGGAAAATGAAGAAAGAGTTAAAAGAATATTACATGTGCAAAATGTAATGGCTACTGCCGGCTTTCAAATCTTAAAGCAAATCGGGCTGTCATTTGTAGTATAGATTTTTCTTTGCCCAATATCATTGTCATACATTCGTTCTTTCTAATTATTCGAAGATATTGGTATGGAGGAAAAAGTGGTATTGGTAGATAAATCAGATAATGAATTGGGCCTAATGGAAAAAATGGAGGCCCATGAAAAAGGGTTACTTCACCGCGCATTTTCAGTGTTTATTCTCAACTCACAAGGTGAACTCATGATGCAGCAAAGAGCCATAAGTAAGTATCACTCAGGCGGATTGTGGACTAACACCTGCTGTAGCCACCCGCGTATAAACGAAAGCTATGAACAGGCGGCACACAGAAGGATGATGGAAGAAATGGGTTTTGACTGTGAATTAGAGAAATTATTTCATTTCATTTATAAAGCTGAATTGGATAGTGGCTTAACCGAACATGAGCTTGACCACGTTTTTGTGGGTTATTATGATGGTGAGCCCAGTATTAATAGAGAAGAGGTAGAGAGTTGGAAATGGATGAGTACCCAAGAAGTATCTAATCAAATAGAAGAATACCCCGAAAGGTATACCGAATGGTTTAAAATCATTTTTGATCAATTTGTAAAAACCACCAAAGAATTGAAAAATGGTCACAGTTAGCCGTCATGCTCATTTTAACGCGGCCCACCGATTGCACAATAAAGAGTGGGACGAGAAAAAAAATCAGAAGGTATTTGGAAAATGTAGTAACCCACACTATCATGGCCATAATTACGAGTTGATAGTGTCTGTCACGGGGGCGGTAAATCCCAAAACTGGTTTTGTAGTTGATTTATCCTGGTTGGCCGATCTTATCCAAAGAGAAGTAGAAGATAGGTTGGACCATAAAAATTTGAATGAAGAAGTTTCATTTTTCTCGGATGTAAATCCTACTGCCGAAAACATAGCAATAGTGATTTGGAATTTATTGAAACCTCATATGAGCAAAGACCATTCATTGAAAATAACATTGTACGAAACGCCCCGAAACTTTGTAGAGTACAGTGGAGGATATAGCTTTAGGAATTTGACATAAATGGGTATTCAAATTTTTTCAAATCAAATTTTTCTAAATAGGCAAATAATAAAAGTTTTGCCGTACCTTAATTTTTATTGGCAAAGCCAAGATTTAGAATGTCCGATGGACATTTTTTGTATAAATTGAGACCAGATAATTCATAAGTTGCTCAACTATAAATAAGTATTAATGCTATGATTTTAAGATTTTTTGATTCAAAGAGTTTTCAGAAATGGGATCGCTTCTACAGATCCAATTTTTTCAATTCGATAGGAGGTTACAAAAGCATGAACCTTATTGGAACCAAGTCAAAAGAGGGGATTGCCAATTTAGGTGTGTTTTTTTCGGTGGTGCATGTAGGGTCTACTACACCCCTTATGGGAGTTGTATTTAGAGCACCTGATGTACCTCGACATACTCTACAAAATATTTATGACACGGGATATTTTACAATCAATTCGGTGCAAGAGTGGGTATTAGAGAAGGCTCATAGTGCCTCAATAAAGTACGATGCTGATATTTCAGAGTTTTATAAAATAGGGCTTAGAGAGTCGTACCATGGAAATTTTATTGCTCCTTATGTAGAAAGTAGCCGTATAAAAATGGGGCTTAAATTCGTAGAAAAGCATGATGTAGCAGCCAATGGCACTGTGTTTTTGGTGGGCGAAGTGCAAGAGTGCTGGGTAGATGGTGATGCCTTAGAACCTGATGGATTTGTAGAGCACTCTAATGTGAACAATGTATTGGTAAACGGTCTTGATACCTATTACTCCGCCAAACGAATTAAGAAGTTACCGGTATTAGAATCAAAGCTTCCTAGTAAATAGCTAGGAAACTTTGTCACCAAATTTTAGCTTTAAGTCACTTACAAATGACTTGATAAGTTGTTCATTATCCTTACGGCAAATGAGAAGCGTATTTCCTTGGTCAACTACTATAAAGTTTTCCAAGCCTTCGATGACAGCTAGTTTATTTTTTGGCAAAAACACCACAGAATCTTTTGTGTCGTATAGTAAGGCTTTAGCAGCCAATGCTGAATTGTTGTTTTCATCATGACGGGCATGCTCGTGAAGGCTTCCCCACGTACCTAAATCACTCCAACCAAAATCAGCTGGGATAACATTTACATGTTCCGATTTTTCCATCAAACCGTAATCGATACTTTCGTTTTCGCATGCAGGGTACATTTCATTAATAAATGCCTGCTCTGCTGTGGTACCGAATGTTTCAATGCCAGCTTCAAATGAACTGTACATATCGGGTAGGGCTGCGTTTAACTCTTCCATAAAAGTGGGTACCGACCAAATGAAGATTCCGCTATTCCACAAAAACTCACCACTTTCTACAAACTCCTTGGCTAAGTCAATATCTGGTTTTTCAGTAAAGGTTTTTACAACCTTTATTTCGCTACCTGGGTTATCCTCTTGGTCTACAAATTGAATATAACCATACCCGGTGTCAGGTCTATGCGGCTTAATACCCAGGGTAAACAATTTGCGATTGCTTTCTGCATTTTCGCATGCCAGTAGTGCTACCCTACTAAATTCGGCCTCGTTAGATATTAAATGATCAGCCGGGGCTACCACCATCACAGCGGTGGGGTCTTGTGCCTGTATTCTGTACGCAGCGTAGGTAATACAAGGAGCTGTATTCCTTCTTGCCGGTTCGGCTATTATATTTTCTATGGGTAAATCTGGTAGTTGTTCTTGTACCAGATTTACATAATTCTTATGAGTTACCACTAGAATTTGCTCAGGCTTAGAAAGCAACAAAAGTCGCCTGTAGGTTTGCTGAATTAACGTTTCACCCGTTCCTAAAATATCATGAAATTGCTTGGGAAACTCTGAAGTACTAACTGGCCAAAAACGACTACCGATGCCGCCTGCCATGATTACACTAAATTTATTTTGCATCTTTTCCGTTGAGCGGCTAAAATAGCAATTTGAACAATCTAGGCACGGTTTACAACCCTTTTATATTTTGTAAATTCGCCCGCTTTATCTACACATAACACCAACTAAAACTTTCTGAATTATGTTGAATATTGTTCTTTTTGGACCTCCAGGAGCGGGGAAAGGAACCCAATCTCAAAGCATTGTGGAAACTTATGGTCTAATTCATTTATCTACCGGAGACCTCCTTAGGTCAGAAATAAAGGCAGAAAGCGAGTTAGGCCTAAAAGCAAAAAGCTTAATGGATGCGGGTAAATTAGTGCCCGATGAGGTAGTGATAGGAATGATTAGCAATAAGCTTGAAACAAATCAGGACGCTAAGGGATTTATTTTTGATGGGTTTCCGCGTACTAAAGAACAGGCAATAGCTTTGGATAAACTACTTGAAAACCACGGAGAAACTATCACTAAGATGTTATCGCTTGAGGTGGCAGATGAAGAGTTGATTAAAAGGTTGTTAGAAAGAGGTAAGGATAGTGGCCGACCTGATGATCAAAATAAAGAAGTAATTCAGGGCCGCTTGGATGTATACAATGAGCAAACTGCTATTGTAAAAGAATATTATTCAACCCAGGGAAAAACGGAAGAATTGAATGGAATAGGGACAATTCCGGAAGTATTTGATAGAATAAAAAAGGCACTAGATAATAGTTAATGTCAGGCAACTTTGTAGACTACGTAAAGATTTATTGTAAATCAGGAAAAGGAGGATCGGGCTCACAGCATTTGCATCGCGATAGGCTTACACCCAAGGGTGGGCCAGATGGCGGTGATGGTGGTAGAGGGGGTAATGTGATATTACGAGGTAATGCACAGTATTGGACCCTTATTCACCTAAAATACCGAAAGCATGTAAAAGCTAGCGCAGGAGGTGATGGTAGTCGCCAGCAAAGAACCGGTAGCGATGGAAAAGATGAGATTCTTGATGTACCGCTAGGTACGGTAGCTCGCGATGGTGAAACCGGTGATTTCTTATTTGAAATTACGGAAGATGGCGAAGAAGTAGTCTTGAAAAAAGGCGGTAGAGGCGGACTTGGAAACACCCATTTCAAATCTTCTACTTTTCAAACGCCACGATTTGCCCAGCCAGGAGAAATGGGCGATGAAGGCTGGTGTATTCTTGAGCTTAAGATACTAGCAGATGTAGGATTGGTGGGGTTTCCCAATGCAGGCAAGTCTACACTGTTATCCAGTATTTCGGCTGCCAAGCCAGAGATTGCAGATTATCCATTTACAACTTTAACCCCCAATTTAGGGATAGTAGAGTACCGTAATCACAAGAGTTTTGTGATGGCTGACATTCCTGGTATTATAGAAGGAGCGAGTGAAGGAAAGGGTTTAGGACATAGATTTTTACGGCATATAGAGCGAAACTCCATTTTATTATTTCTGGTGCCAGCTGATGCCGAAGATATTGCCAAAGAGTATCATATTCTTCTAAATGAATTGAAACAATTCAACCCAGAATTATTGGATAAACGCAAACTACTAGCCATTAGTAAATCTGATATGTTGGATGAAGAATTAAGGACTGAGATGAACGAACTTCTGCAAGATGAATTGCCCAAAGACCTTGATAGAATCTTTATTTCATCAGTAAGCGGCTTGGGTATAGATCAACTTAAAGACACCATTTGGAACGCAATAAATGATGAATGAAATTATCCAATGGGATACTAATTTATTTTTGAAGCTCAACCAAATGGGAGTTGAGTTTTGGGATCCCTTTTGGCTAATAATGTCGGCTACCAAGGTATGGATACCCCTGTATGTACTTCTGGTAATTTTATTGGTAAGATCCTATAAAGGTCACGCTATTTGGATAACTATTCTTATCGTTTTTCTAAATGTGTTCTTTACTGATTTTGGTAGTGTGTGGCTCTTTAAAGAGCAAATTATGCGATTGAGGCCATGTCATGTAGAAGAGCTTATGGGGCAAATCAGACTTGTAAAAGGATCATGTGGAGGTAGGTTTGGCTTTGTTTCCTCGCATGCATCTAATACAGTAGGTATGGCGGTACTCGTGGGTTTACTGCTCAGAAAGCGAATCTCCTTTGTGATTTACGCATTGCTCATTTGGGCAGCAGTAGTGGGCTATAGCAGGATTTACCTTGGGGTTCATTACCCTTTGGATGTAATTTTTGGTTCTTTGTACGGAGCCATGTGTGGAGCCATGTGTTATTTCCTGTTTCATACTATAATCAGGCGTTTTGAATTGGACTAGCATCATAGCAGTATTTCTTGGTGGTGGGCTAGGAAGTGTATCACGCTATGCCTTATCCTATTATATAGTAAAGTATACCCAGGCTACCAAGCTTCCCATTGCTACTCTTTCGGCCAATGTGCTGGCCTGTATGGTAATGATTTCGATTTTGGCCTTAGGGTATAAACAAAAAGAACTTACTCAACCATGGCAGCTATTTATGCTGGTAGGATTTTGTGGTGGTCTTAGCACCTTTTCTACTTTTAGTTTCGAAAATTGGATTTTACTTAAAGATGGGTATCATTTGGCGCTAGTAGCCAATATTATCCTTAGTGTTGGTATCTGTTTGCTGTTGTTTTTCCTTGCCGCTAAATACTTTATCGCAATAAAGTAATGGGGCCTGTTCTTACTTCCTGATACCCCCCTTTTTTTACACGCGCCTTTAATACATAGGCGTAAACACCACCCGGAGCTTTTTTTTCAGAATTGAGAATTGTGCCGTCCCATCCGGCTTTTGGGTCAGTAGATTGATATACAATTTCGCCCCACCGATTGTAAATTTCTATTACTATCGAAGAAATCCCACTCATTTTAAAGGTAAATAGATCATTCATCCCATCGCCATTGGGGCTAAAGGCATTGGGGATATATAAGGTAAAAGGGTCATCTACTCTGATGGTGTCTATTAAGGTATCCACACAATTGTATTCATTATAGCTTATGTGATATACCAAAAAGTTTCCCGTATCGCGCATGGTTACGGTAGCCTCGCTCATATTATCAATTCTTTGTCCATCGGGCAGGATAGTTTTAGTACTTGTATGGCCCGATGAATTGTTGCTTACATAGAAAACAGGGTCATAGATATCCGTGATTTTTGATTGCCAAATTAGCCCACTTTGTGGCACCGGATAGATGGTGATAATATCCGGGTAAATAGTATAACTAGAATCCACGCATCCATCATATGTGTACGCATAATGCTCTACAGTATAAGTTCCTGGGTTATCGTACACATGTACTGGGTTTGCCTGGGTAGAGCTATTTCCATCTCCAAAATACCATAGATGCCTAATCTCTGTCATTGCCACCGATCGGTCTTTGAACTCAACAGAATACGGCATGCATTCTTCTGCGAGATTTACCTCCTCGTCAAAAATTGGATCGGAGTACACATGAACCGTGTCTGCAAAAGTGCTAACACATTGAAAATCATGAACAGTTACCCGCACCAAATAAGAACCTGCTTTGGCCCAGCTAATGTTTGTTGGATTTTTGACTGTATCAGTGAGTCCTCTATTAGTGTTACCACCATAGTCCCAAACAAAAGTGGAGTTTTGTGAATAGTCACCTTGCGGAAAAAAGTCAAAACTATTATTGCTATAGCAAAATTCTCCTTGGTAAGTAAAACTTATTTGAGGACTGTCATACACTTCAAAATAGCTGTACGTAGTATCAGCACAGCCACTATAGGGTTGTGCTACCAGCATTACTTTATACACACCTGTGTCAGGATAAGTGTAAGTGGGGTGCGCTTGCCAACTTGTATCTGCTAGGGTAGTAGGGTCACCAAAGTTCCAAAAATACTTAGTGGCAAATTGGCTTTTGTTTTTAAATCGAATTATTCCACCTGAGCATAGATTACGAGGGTCTTCTTTTTGGTCTTCGATACGTGCTATGATGATTTGGCAAGCATTACTTACGTTAAACTGAAAATCGCGCCTTGTTACTCCCAGAAAATCTCCATTACGGTATTCGCTTACACAAATGGCAAAAACAAACTGACCCACGGCACTGGGTGTTCCTGTAAGTATACCTGAAACAGGATTGATAGCAAACATGGGAAAACTGGTAATAGGCTGCTGAGATGAATAGCCTGGCAAAAATGGAACCGCTGAGTAGGGTGGAGGCGCAGCAGGGCTTGGCGCAATACCCCCTTGGCCATTGAATCCGCCATTCAGCACCTCACATAATTCGTAATGTAAACTGTCTCCATCTGCATCTGTTGCGCCCAAATCTAAAGCGAGTTTCACATTTAGGCAGAGCACAACAGGAGGGTCGTCTTTAAATACAGGGCTAGAGTTACAACCGGTATCCATAGATGGGATAGTAGCGGTGTACGTAGAACCCCATTGAGACATAGTGTTATTAATATTTGTAATCGTATTGTTTCTACAGCAGCGCTGATGGGTTATGGTGTAGCCTCCAACTTTGGGTGGCAGATTTACGGTGTATTTGTACAAACCTTTTTCTGTACATACAGTTCGGGGAAGAAAAGTACAATTGTTTGGCGCCACCACCGGCAAGCTCGAAATCTTTAAAAGTGCAATACTGTCATTTCTAACAAGCACATTATTAATATCGTAAATGGAGATAACCGCTTTCGCATCAAAGGGTGCTCCGGTAGAAAAACAGTCGCGATAAATCTGAAGGGTAATTTCGTAATTGTTGTTGCCCAGGCATCGGGTGGTTATTTCGCCACCTACCAAATGCGCAGCCCTAGCAGTATTTCCGCTAAGAATGAGAAACGAAAGAAAGATTAGTAACTTTTTAAACCACACGATACATTAAATCAAAACGACTCTAAATTTATTGAAAAAACTAAGACTAATCATTTCTATGGCTAAATGATGCTTGCCTTTAACATATTGAGTGAACTAGGGTTAAAGGTTAATGTACCCATAAACTGAGCTAATACTTTTAACCAGCCTCATTTATAAGACCATATATGTTATGATTCGTTGCACTGTAATTACTAAGTTTTGAATACAATAAGTTTGCTACAAGAAAACAAGCATCTCCTCATTAAACATTTAGAAAAAAATATCAATTTCTTTAGCAGCCATCATCTTAATCGCTGATGCCAATACTAATGACAGGATCTACAATAGATCCCGTATGGAGTAACCTCTACTTGGGCTTAGCCATTGGTATACTCTGTCATGTTTTTTTGTTTTCAAAAAAACATGATAATAGCTTTCTTTCATATTTTAAATCATGGATTATGATTCTGTTCTATTTGCCTTTATTATCAGGGTTTATGGCCAGCGCTGTCGCCCTAAATTTTTCGGAAGCTATTTTAAAACAAAAACCCTGAACTGTTTGGTTCAGGGTTTTGTATATCATAAGAAATAGTTTTTATGGCGTCCTGGCATCATACACCTTACCCATACTTGGATTTTCTCCAAGCAAGGTTTGCATCATTTCTTTCTTAATGATGTTGAACATAATCATGTGAATGTCTTCTGTTACCTCCATATCCATTACCGGAGCATTCAACGAAATATCAGCTATGGCGGCAATCTTTCCTCCTTTAAAACCTGTCATAGCCATAGTTTTTACGCCTTGTTCTTTGGCGTAGGTCATAGCTCGAACTACGTTTTCGGAGTTTCCACTTCCGCTAATTCCTATTACCAGGTCATTTGGACCAATAAAGTTTTTGAGAGGTTCAATAAAAATATCTTCATAGCCAATATCATTGGCAATAGCCATCATGCTGGGCAAGTTGTCGTTTAGGCAAATCATGCGAAAACGCTTATCTAAACCATAACTGGCGCCTTTCAAAAAATCACCTGCAGCATGCGAGGCCGAAGCACCGCTACCGCCATTTCCAAAAGTGTAGATGTTCCCACCTTTATGATAGGTATCTAAAAAAGCCTGAGCAGCCGCATCTATGGCTGACTCGTCCAACTGATCAATGGTATCTTTTACCATTGCTAAATATTTTTTTGCGCTATCCATTTCCGTAGTGTATTAGTTTTGAGCCGTCCTGTTCAAATTTGAAATCAAATCTACGAACCTGTTTCAAGGCTTCGTCTAGTTTGGCTTGTTTTTCTTTTGGGCAGTAAAATAACATAAATCCGCCACCACCAGCGCCTAGTAATTTGCCACCCATGGCGCCATTCTTCATGGCAATGTCATACAACTCATTGATGAGTGGGTTGCTAATGCCAGAAGCCAACTGCTGTTTCATCATCCAGTTTTGGTGCATCAGTTTTCCAAATTCATCCAAATTGCCCTGCATCAGCACATCTCTTAGTTCGTATACCAACTTCACCATATTTTGCAGCGTAGCAAATTTATCTGCCTGCCCGGTGTTTTTCTTTTGCTCAGATAGGATAGAGGAAGCACTACGCTGATTACCGATGTAGTACAAACAAAGGTTTCCTTCTAAAGCATTGGTTACATCTTTTGATAAATACAAAGGATCAACCGACACATGTCCATTTTTGTGAAACTCAATAATATTGAGGCCACCATAAGCTGCAGCGTATTGGTCCTGCTTGCCGATGGGTTCTCTTAAAATGTCAATTTCTATTTCGCAGGCTACCTGCGCTAAGGTTTCTTTGCTGGCAAACTTGTTTTTGAAAACATGCAAATTGTGCAGCAAGCCTACAGTAAAAGATGAGGAAGATCCCATTCCTGTTCCTCCTGGTATATCAGAAATGGAGCTGATTTCAATTCCACCATGAATGCCAAATTTTTCTAAAGCAGTGCGAAGAATAGGGTGTTTGAGTTCACTCAATCCCTTTACGGTTTCGGTTTGCGAATATTTGGTTCTGATTTTATCCTCTTCAAAAAACTTATGCGAAGAGATGTACATATACTGATTGATAGAAGTGCTGAGCACCGCCCCCGGGCTTTGGCTATAAAAGGCTTCCAAATCGGAGCCACCGCCTACAAAGCTTATTCTGAAAGGGGTTTTGGTAATTATCATGTTAGTACGAAGTATTGAGTATTTAGTATAGAATGAGCCAAACCTTGGCTTAAGCTCTTCAATGCAAAGAAACTAAGGTTTTCGAAATAACGTAAGACTTAGGTCTAAAGTTCTTTTTGGATTTATAGTTGTGTCACGCTGAATGAGTCTGGTGGCGCAGACTTGTATTGAAGCGTGTTTGAAGAGTATGGTTATCATAATACAGTCTTCGATACAAATTTTCTTCGCTCTGCTTCAAAAATTCACTCAGACTGACAGCGGTGCTTTGTCAATGTTTATGTCACGCTGAGTGAGTCTGGTGGAG
>JAUICR010000322.1 GCA_030427785.1 Bacteroidia bacterium
CCTGCAAGTAAATCCTGATTATTGAGAATATTACCAATATAGATAATGTCTAAAACAAAAATACCTTTATTAAAAACTCCGCCAATTCCAATATTAACTCCGTACTTCAATCGCTCCTTGGTAATTGTTTTAATAGCAGAAAGACTAAAGCCAATACGCACTGGCGAAAACATATAATAAATTAAAAAGCATAATGCTACTAAAAGCGCCATTACTTCCACACTAATAAATGCTCCTACAATAAGGGCTATACCCGTAAATACGGAGGAGAAAAGTACCACTAGCGAATACTTTCTAAAATCATTTACTATTCGGAAATAAAACTTTTGAAAAAGGTTAAACTGGGTGGTAACCAACTGTAAGAGCACAAAAAAAAGCAGGAGGGTATTAACGTAATCAGATGGGCGAATCCAGTAAATAGCAAAAGTGCCTAGTAATGTGGAAAAAACTCCGGTAAGTACGGCAAGACTAAAGGTTTGCTTTTTCAATTCTTCTTTGTCAACTTCCTTTATATAGGAGTAGCGTAGAAAAACCTGATCCATGCCTAAACCTGCAACCGGAAGAAGAAAGGTAAGGAAGGATTTGTAATATGACCATTCGGCAAAATCTTCGGTAGATAACAGTCGTACCACTAATACAGAGGCTATCAAGCCAAGTCCCTTCCCTCCAAAGTTTGAGAAAAGAACGCGTAGTTTATCCTTAGATAGTTTGATCATCTACTCCAATTCTAACTTTAGGGCAAAGCTTGAATAACCAATCAAGCTCATCATGACACCTTATTTTTCAAGAACTCATCCCACACGCCCATGTCTTTCCATGATTTTTCGGAAACCGGGAATACGCCCACTTTGCCGCCACGTTGCATCACATTCTCTATTAGGTGGGTAATATGAAACATTTTGTCTGTGGGAATTTCATCAATAAGGTGCGGCTCCAGTATATACATACCGCTATTGGTCAATATGGTATGATCGGGCTTTTCGCGTAGCTTCAGCAGCTCCCCATTTTCGCCCGTTTCCAGTGTTCCGTAGGGAATAGAGTAATGCTTGATGGCTCCAACTATGGTTACTTCAAATCCGCCTTCTTTATGAAATTTTAATACTTCGCTATAGTCCTGCTCAATAATGATATCGCAATTGCTTACAAAAAAGGTAGAGTTGATTTTACCTTTTAGCAAAGAGAGGCTTCCTGCTGTACCCAGCGGTGATGGTTCTCTAAAAAAGGAAACATTAAGCGGTAGGTTCAGTGAGTTAATATAATACTCAATGAGCTCGGCCTTATAATTTACGCTCACAAAAAACTCATCGCAGCCATAGGCATTAAAGCGATCAAATATCTCTTCGAGCATGGTTTTATCATCCAGCGGCATTAGCGGCTTGGGCAGCACATTGGTAATAGGCTTGAGCCTAGAACCCTGCCCACCGGCCATTATTACTACCGGTAAATTAAAATGCTCAGAAACCACAATTTTTTCTTCACCAAACAAATCTTCCCACAGGTACACTTCCTCTAGTTTACCTTCGGCATTTACCACAGGGCAAAACTCCATTCGGTAGGCAATCATCATTTTTTCGATGTCTTCCAGATTATCTTTAGGCGTGGCAATCTTTATGTTTTTGCGCAGTATTTCGGCTACGGCAGTAGTTAGTTCCACATTTTGTATGATGGCTCTTTGGATATCGCCTACACTAAGTAAGCCCACAAATAAATCACCATCCATCACCAGGAGCAGCTTTTTGTCTATAGCATCCATCTGCTTAAGCGCATGAATGAGGTTAGAATCTTTTTGTATTACTCTTTCTGAAATCATCTTCTCTTTTTGCATGCCCTTTTTAACATTACTCATTTTGGAACTTCTCACCAACCCTTAGCTTAGCATTAGTTTTGATTTCCAAAATCTCTATGAAAGAATCCGCTGTTTTTACCAAAAAACCCTTTTCCGTTTTCGCTAAAATCTGCCCTATAGTATTCTTGTAATCTGGAGCATCCTTTACAATTCTGGCCTTGTTTATCAGAACCTCCTCCCCATTTAAAAAAGTGGTGGCCATTGGAGCTGGGTCACAAACAGATCTTATGAAATTAAAAAGTTCTCTTGAAGTTTGATTCCAGTTTATAATTTCATCTCCCATACCACGCCTACCACAGTAAAATCCAACCGGATGTATTTGGCTTTGGACAATTCTTTCGTAGTTACCACTTTGAAGTGTCTTGATTGCATCATATAGTATTTGCGCGCATTCCTTAAATGCAACTTCTAATAAAGACGCGTAATCATCGCTATCCGCTATTGGGTAGGTTCTTTGCAAGAGAATATCACCTGTATCAATTCCTTTGTCAATCAAATGTAAAGTACCGCCAATATCTTCTAGTTTATCTTTTAACTGCCAAGGGATTGGAGTAGCTCCTCGATATTTTGGTAAATAAGATGGATGGAAATTAATTATTTTGAAAAAC
>JAUICR010000096.1 GCA_030427785.1 Bacteroidia bacterium
GTTCTCATGATAATCTAAATATTCGCCATGAATTTCTCCATTTTTAAACTCGTATTTATCGCTCATAGTGCCATCACTATAAAACTTCTTCCACACACCTATTTGATCGCCATAGGCATACAGTCCTTGAGTTCTGACTTTGCCATTAAAGTGATACCAAGTCCACTCGCCATGCCTATCATCATCTAAGTATGTTCCCTTAAGTTCTTTTTGTCCATTGCCATACCACCAGTTTGCATCTCCATTTAGGGTAGTTCCTATCATAGTTCTTTCGTAGGTAGTTTTACCATTTGGATATTTTCTGCTGATGCTGCCTTCGGGGTAATTTACATCATGCGAAAAAAAGCAGGTATCGTCATTACAGCTCGAAATATTTAGCAACAAGCCCATGTCAAACTCCTCATACAGAATGCGCTCTCCCATAATGTTGTACCAGGTGTAAGGGCCATTGAGTCTGCCATTTACATAAAATGCAGATTCTCTAATATTTCCATTCTTGCTGTAGGTGAGCCATTTTCCATAGGCTTTTCCTTTCCAGTTGTAGCCCTGCTCTTTTAGTTGGCCATTGTCAAAGTACGATACATCATAGCCATTAAGTGCATCATCTTTATACATAGCGTTGCGGGCCACTTGGCCATTTATGAAGTACCATATCATTTCGCCATCTAGCTCACCTGTACTATTGTAGTTTTCAATTTTATCTAACGTGCCATTCTGGGTATAATACTTCCATTTACCGGTTTTCACCTCACCCTCGTAGGTTCCTTCAGCAGTTTTTACACCTTCTATGGAGTATATCTCTAGGTCTAGCTTTCCCTTTTTAGCCTCTATCAGTCGCACAGAGTTTCCCTCTTTATCAAACCCTTCGTAGGAAACTAAATTTCCTTTGTCGTATACATAGGCAGAGGTGGTTCTTCCATTGTAATCATAGTTTACAATTTTTCCGCTTTTCTTTCCTTTTTCATCAAGGGTTTCCGTTTGCTTTAGCTTGCCATCATAAAAGTAATAGGTCCATGCGCCCACCTTTGTACCTTCTTTGTAATTACCTGTAGAAGACACATTTCCATTAGGATAGTTTACAGTATAAAGGCTGTCGTATTCGTTATTCTTGTAGGACCCCTTGCTATAGGTATCGCCATTACTAAAGTAACCGGTGAATGGCCCGTTCCTTATATCGTCTTTAAACTGATGACGGGTGCTTAGTTTTCCATCAGGGTAATAATAAAAGGACTCACCCTGGGTAAGGCCTTTTTCGGTGGGGTAGTAGGTGCTCACCTGACCATTGTCATAGTAGTACACAATGCTGTCTTCTATCTCTCCATTTTCAAAGTTCATGGCTCTATCCAGAGTACCTGACTCATTGAAAACCTTGGTTAATCCATAGCGTTCATCGTTTTTAAAACCAGACGAAACATTCATTATTCCGTTTTCGTAGTAGTCAATATCTACACCGTGCAGTTCGCCATTTTTATATTCGTTTTTGCCTTTGGCATTACCGTTTGGGTAAAAAGTTTCCCATACCCCATCTCGGTTGCCTTCATCATTAAAAGCACCCTTGGACGACACAGCACCTGACCGATAATAAAACACGTAAGGTCCTGTAGGACTTCCTTCGGAGCTTACTTTTCCTATGGCTTCTACACGGCTATCATTATCATAGTACCAGTTTTTTATTTCGGGGTTTGAGGAGATATAGCCCTCATTGTGCAACTCGTGTGTTGTCTGAATCAGAGGGGCAATAAACTCTTTGAAAGCGATGATTTTCTTTTCGTTCTTTTTGAAGATTTTCTGATGCTTTGAGTTTCCACTAGAAATTAAAATCCTGTAACTGAATTCAGCAAATTGATCGGAATCCATAATTTGCTCATAAAGTGGCAGATAATAATTTTCCCAAAAACCTTTGCGCTCCTTTAGTTTCAAACTTTGAGTAATAGCCAGGTACATCTGGTTTACTAGCGAATATTCTATTTTGCTAGGCGTAGAGTAATCACTGCGCAATGCAATGTAGCTAGTAATCATTTTGTTTATACGAGAAAACGTTTCTTCATTACCGAAAACTACCCCGTTTGGCTCTAGGTCATTATGATCAGTAAGGGCTTTATTAAAGTATACAATGTTGTCATTAGCCTGTTGGGTATTTGGGTTTATCACCAAAAATATCCCTAGTGATAACAGAGCCTGGGCATATTGTTCTTCGTTGAGCGCAAGGCGAGCAAGAGCTAAATGTGAGCTTCCGTGGTAGGGGTTTATCTCTAAAGCTTTTTGCAAATCTTTCACCATTAAGTTATAATCTTTGGTAGCATCATACACCACTGCTCTATTAAAATAAAGGTTGTAATCCAGCGGGAATCTTTCTATAGCTTCACCATAAAGCTCTATTGCTTTTGGCTGGTTGCCCAATAAATCATAACTAGTGGCCTGAAGATTATAAAACTTACCTTCATTATTATCCTTGAAGCTTCGTCCTTCTTTGGCCAATTCTATAGCTTCTTCGTATTGTTTGTTTTGAACCAGAGAAAGGGTTTTTTCATACACAGCCCATTCATAGTTTGTATCGCCTTTTTCTACGTAGCTATACAGTTTTATAGCTCGCTCAAAGTCCTCATCATCATGAGCTTCTATGCCCAGGTTTATGGAGTCTGTGGAGTAAATGTAGGGGAGTTTTTCTTGAGCAGTAGAGAGAGTTGAGAATAGGCCAGCAGCCAGCAGGGTAATGACGGTTTTACGCATCGGTGTTAGTTTAAAAATGAGCAGTTAATAGTGCAATATATAATATCTTACTATTTGTGTAACGTGTAATTCTGAAATAACTTTCTGATACCAGTGCACAGGTATTTTAAATCAAAATTCAAGGGAATTGATTTTCAGATGGATAGGTTTATTCGTGATTTGTTTTTTTATAAAACCATAATAAACAACAAAAAAAGACTGCTTAACTAGAATAACTTTCTGGCATCTTTTGGGTCGGGTGCATTTTTGGTCCAGCGCAGAGGGCCATCGCAGCCAATTTCGATGACCATAGTATTGTCGGCACCAAAATATTGCAACAACCTATCTTGCCAATCTTCAAAGTTTTCCTCGGTATAGTCAGCGCACTTATAATTGCACACTATTATTTCAAGGTCATTTATTAGAATAATAGTGGGCGTGCCATAGGGATATGTTCGCATGTCCCTTCCGGCACGTATGGTTTCACCACCAATAAAATCTTTTAGCCAATCTTTAAGTGCATATTGACGATCCTCCAGAGTTTCAAAAGAATAGATAGAGAAGTAAAACTTTTGGTAGGCGTTGCTACCAAGGTTGTTCATAGCTTTTTCTTTCGATTTCAGCATAAATTCATCTTTCCACTCCATTTCAATATCATCGATGGCTCCAAAGTCTCTATCGCTGATATTGAGGTATTTTAAATCATAGTCTTTTTCCTGGTCGGCCTTAAATGCTGCTGAGTGTTGCTTGAGTTCTTCACTTTGTCCTTGAGCCATATTTGTACCTAGCGCAATTAAAAAGAGCAAGGAAAAAACGAACTTAAATTTTGTGTTTTGCATAGTTTTATTTGATTCTAAAAATTTCTTCATGTTGATTTCTAAGTTGTTGACACTAAAGATCAAGATATATTTGTTTTACAATAGTTTTTTACTTTATATTTGGGGCAGAGTAGAGTTTTCAAATGTTTCATGACTTGACCTTTTAGGTTTATCAAGCCCCGCAGTAGCGGGGCTTTTTATGTTTAATAAGGTTTCCCGTTTTTCAAATTGTATGTCTCCGTCTAGGTTTTTCTTCATTTCCCTTTTTGTTTTTCCCCTTTTTACCGCAGCTCAAATAGTAAATATTGAGGCATTGCGAGATACCAGAGATACTGTAAAATTTAAAGGAGCCGAAAATCTAAACGCCTCCTATACTCGCAATACTAATGAACTTTTAACATTAAGCAACAATTTATACTTACGTTATAAATGGAAAAAAAGTATAATTCTGTTCTACAATACTTTAGATTTTAGCATTGCGAATAATACCATATTGGAAGAAAAAATATTGTTTCACTTGCGGTATAACTACAAAATCAGAAAAAGATTGGATTTGGAATTGTTTACTCAATATCAAATAGATCCTCCGCTGCGTATTCAAGAAAGAATACTCCTTGGTGGTGGAACTCGTTTTGAGTTATCCGGAAAAGAATCGTTTAGTTCGTACTTAGGTACAGCCATATTGTATGAGTACGACAATGAGCTGGGCAATGATATTACACATCGTGATGCCAGGCTAAGCGCCTATCTTACTCTTAAGCTCAAACCTTCCGAAACCTTTAGTTGGACTTCTGCATGCTATTATCAGCCATTGGTCAATTATTTCAACGATTTTCGAATTTCGTTGCAAACGAATATAAGCGTGGAGCTTTTTAAGAACTTATTTTTCGTTTCTTCCCTGGCCCTCAGTTATGACGCCTTTCCTGTAGATGATCCGGCTATACCACACCGCACTACTAAATGGGTAAATGGAATTAATTACAAGTTTTAGATAAGCAGAAGGTCTCCTTGGCTAAAAAGCTTTTTAAGCTCAGGAGGCATGCCGGTATGTTCATCCGTAAACCGCTGTAATTCTTCTTTGGTTTCTGCCGAAAGTAATGATTGAATAGCCTCAATAATATCATCCGATAATACATAGTATCCACCATGCATGGCTA
This sequence comes from Bacteroidia bacterium, assembly GCA_030427785.1. Lineage (GTDB taxonomy): Bacteria > Bacteroidota > Bacteroidia > Flavobacteriales > Schleiferiaceae > Owenweeksia. Next base: position 4,685 of record JAUICR010000096.1, read on the forward strand.
TACTATCTCCTTGGCAGTAGGCATATATCTGATACTCCTCCATTTCAGTCAACGGTTTTCCTGTCAATAGGCATTCAGCCATAGGGTCTATTCCCGCCTGGTTTTTTCGAGCCATAGATTTCTCCATAAAGAAGTTTTCAACAGCATTTTTTGACTCCTTGGAAAGTGAGCCGCGCATCGTGTTTGCGCAATCCATACAAATGGCAATTTCAAAGAGTAACTCTTCTGCTTCAAATTGTCCAAACTGCTTATAGGCCTTTTCAATTAGGTACTCAGAATTGCTGTTGATAAGCTCTTTTTGACAATTATTGCAGGTTTTGAATGGTGCTTCTTCGAGGCTGTTGTGGAATTTTTCGGGAATTTTCAAGGCATTTTATTTTTTACAAAGGAACGTGTCATTTACCAATCTTTAAAACTAACAATCAAGTTCTTATTTCACATCCTTGTGAAATTACAAATAGGCTAAGTAATTGACTAAGGTGGTATGTGGCGTATCAGAATATGCCTTATAAAGTATTGAAATAAAGCGAATTATATAACGCTGAAATAAAGCGAATTACGCTATGATAAAATCATAAGCAACTAAAATACAGTACATTATACTTGGTTTTGTAGGAGTAAAAAAACTAATTTGGCAGCTGATAACATTTAGTCTCTGACCAAAACTTTTTATGTTGAAAACATTAGTTACTCCACTCCTCTGTTTTTGCATGGTCTTCACAGTGTTCGCAGAGGGCACAAAAGAGCTGAGGCCTACATCCGCCTCAGGCGGTATGCTCAATCCTTGGGATTGGGGAGGTGAATTTGCCACCTATGATGCCGCACCAGAAGATCGCATGTACTTTACAATACATGACCATTTAAGCGAACAAGTGTATTTAGGGTTCAACGCCAAGTATGGTGGCGAAACCTACATGCGTATTAAGGATCAAAATGGAAATATTGTTTTCGGACCTGTTGAACTAAAGAAATTTGGCAACCCTGGGTATATAGTAGATCATGCCGAGGCGGTAGCCGGACCAGTACAGTTTAATTCGCAGGGGTATACACCGTTGGTGTTTTCGCCTACTTCCAACGGTGATTATTATATCGAGTTAAATCGCGATAGCGCGCATGTAAAGCAAGTGCCACCCGTTGGTTTTAGTGGTGGGTATAGGTATTCTCATTTTGATGTAACGGTAGTAAACACAGTTCTTAATAAAAAAGTACCAGGACGCCTGTGGGCCTACAAGTGGGCACTAACAAGTGGTAGCGGTGGAATTCCTTTTGATGCCAAAATGTATGTGCTACGCCAAGATAGCATTCGCTTTGAAGTAGATTATAATGGTATTGATCCTTATGGTTTTGGTATCGTTTCTAATTCTTTTGGTATCGATTCTTCGGGAAACTATTTAGAAGACCGAAAAAGTAATGATAGTTTATATACGCAAGGAACAGTTCCTTATAAGCCTCGCCACCGAATATTTGTTAATCCGCCAGACCCTACGGCTTACCCTTATCCCACCGTACAACCTTCTGTTAATCTTTCCATATTTGGTCAGGATGTAATTACGGGTTGCATACTTACGGGGTACTGCTTCAATCTTAAGGTAACGAAAGAAGGGCAAGTAGCGGTAACCTTAGATTTAGATCAAAATCCCGGATATCAATCAGGTGGGCGCGATGTGATTCTTTTTAGCCGTGTGTTTCAGGGTAATAATTGTATTGCCTGGAATGGCCTTGATGGCTATGGCGATACGGCCCGAAGTGCCAATATATCTGTAGATATTCACTATCAGGCCGGGCTGATTCATATACCAATTTACGATGCCGAAGCACACCCTAATGGTTATGTGTTTTCGCTGTACAAAGGCCCGGGGCAAAAAGATACGCTGGCTTTGTATTGGGATGATTCTAATTTTTCTAACAAAGTGAACCTAACGGGTTGTACCACACTACCATGCCGAGATTATACAAATAACTATGGGAACGAAAGATTTATAAATACTTGGAGTGCTGCCTTTGACCAGCGCATGACTTTCAATAATATTCGATTTGAGTTTTGCCCACCCGAGGCTATAGATGATAGTGCTACAGTATATGAAGGAAAAAAAGTAAATATCAATACTTTGGTAAATGACATTGTAGTTCTCACTCAGTTGGATGTTTCATCACTAACCTTAAAAAGTGGCCCATCAAATGGAACTCTTACCCTAGATACTGTAAATGGCATATTTACCTATAAGCCCAATTTTGGTTTTAAAGGGGTAGATACATTTTGTTACATGATTTGTGACACATTTACCATGGCTCGCTGCGATAGCGCTTTGGTTTTTATCACAGTATTAGATGCCAACTTACAGCCCGATGTGCTTAGTGTAAACGGATTACCCGTTTCAGGAGATACCTCGGTGGCAGTAACGGTGTATGAAGATAGTGTGCTGAATGTGTGCCTGGGCTGGATAGAATACGATGGAGACAGCTTGTATGTGAGTGGTCTTTTTAGTGGCCCTAGCCACGGTAGTTTGGCGGGCGTTTTTGATGGTGATTCTTGTTTTTCATACACACCATCACTCAACTATTATGGCCCCGATACCTTGGTTATTGAAATATGTGATGACCAAGTACCATCTATGTGCGATACGCTATGGGTGCCTATAAATGTGTTGCCGGTAAATGACGCGCCCGTAATTACCAGCGCCAATGGTATAAATGCCGTAAATGATACCATCAAAACCTTGGTAGTAAATGAGGATGATACACTACACATTTGTCTTGGAAATAATGATGTAGAAAATGATACGGGTGATGTGGTGCTTGCCGTCTATCCACCTGCTCACGGTAGCCTGCTAGGTATGAACAGTGGAGACAGTTGCTTTACATACGTGCCTTCACTTAATTACAATGGTGGTGATACGCTTACCATTATTTACTGTGACAACGGAACCCCATCAGGATGTGATACCACAACTATAATAATAGACGTACTGCCAATAAATGATCCGCCTGTGGCCAACTATGATATTAGTGCAGTAAACCCGGGTGATTCAGTTCAAAAAAGGATATTGCTAAATGACTATGATTTAGAAAGCAAGAATTTAACGTTCACCATAGTATCGGGCCCTAAGTATGGCACAATGAAAATAATAGGGGATACGGTGCGCTATATTTCTGATCCGTTGTACCCTTATGTTTTAGATACTATAGTGTACAGCGTGTGCGATACCGGAATGCCGGTACTGTGTACGCAAGGCTATTATTTTATTTCGGTGCCAAAAAATAACTATGCCCCCGAAGCTAAAAATGACACAGCTACTACGCTTGAAGATGTTCCTGTAACTATTGGAATATTGGCAAATGATTTCGACCCCAACTATGATCCTATGACTTTTGTGGTTTTTACCAATCCTCACAATGGGCAAGTAGCTAATGTGAATAACAAATTGGTTTACACCCCCAATCCTAATTTCTTCGGAAAGGATTCGTTGCAATATGAAGTGTGTGATACCACCGCACCAGTTCAGTTATGTGATACGGCTTGGGTTTATATTACTACAGTTTCTCAACCCGATAAGCCAAGTATTGAAGATTCTCTTGGCAACCCCATAGGTACAGATACTTTGGTGATGTACGAGGATGCAACACTTTCTATTTGCCTAAATGTAACCGATGGTGATGGAGATGTGGTAGATGTTAGTCAAGCAATATTGCTTAACAATAATGCTACTGTTACAGGGCTAAATGATGGTGACACATGTTTTGTGTATCAGCCAATGGCCAACTATAATGGTTTGGATTCTTTGTACGCCATTGTTTGCGATAATTCGAGCCCGTCACTCTGCGATTCTATTTTACTTTATATAAATGTATTGCCCGTAAATGATGCCCCGTACGCTATGAATGACACGGCTATGGTGATATTAAACTCACTACAGTTTATAGATATTCATATTAACGATAATGATAGTATAGACGGGACTGACTTTGATTCTACCTCATTTAATTTGCTCACAGCTGCCAGTCATGGTACTGTAATTTATACTAAGGGGCAAATAATGTACACCCCATCTCATGGGTTTGTTGGATTAGATAGCCTACAGTACGAAATATGCGATAGCGGTTTACCGCTTCCTGGTTTATGTGCTTCGGCCTGGGTGTATTTATCGGTAGATGCAAGTAACAACCCGCCTATAGCTGTGAATGATACTTTTACCATGTTCAGCAATTCGCTGGATAGAATAAAAGTATTGAAGAATGATTACGATCCTGACGGACAAGGTCTTTCCATTAGCATTCTTACACATCCATTTTCGGGTACTGCCAGTGTTACAGATAGTACAATATCCTACACCTCGGCATTGTCTTTTTGCGGATTAGATTCGTTGCAATACCAAATTTGTGACAATGCGGTAGTATCTAAATGCGATACGGCCTGGGTATTTATTTATGTTCATCCTTCAGATTCAGATCAAGATAGCTTATCGGATAATTTTGAAACGCTAACCAGAAATACAGATGGCGACTTAAAGAACGATTATCAAGATGTGGATTCTGACAATGACGGTATTTATGATATGACGGAGGCTGCCCCTATCTATGATATTTGCAATCCCACGGTAATGGATTTTGATGGCGATGGTACGCCCGATTATAGAGACGAAGACAGTGATAATGATGGTATTCCTGATTTTGTAGAGCGGTCTAAAATAATAATAGCGCCAAGTGGCCAAGATGCCGATGGAGACGGAATAGATGATGCCTACGATTCGGACTTTGGGGGTTATTTGGAGTCAAACCCAGTAGATACTGATGGTGATGGATTTCCAGATTTTAGAGACTTGGATTCAGATAATGACGGCCGTACTGATACCGAAGAAATGGGAGGGAACCCAAATAAACCGGTGGATACCGATGGGGATGGAATTCCTGATTTTAGAGATATAGATTCGGACAATGACGGAATTCTAGATAAAAACGAATCAGACGATGATTGCAATGATAATGGGATTCCTGATTGGCTAGATCCTTCTACCTGCGACCTTTTTGTTCCACAAGGAATATCGCCTGATGGAGACGGTGTGAACGACTTCCTGGTGATACCACAGATTAGTAGTTACCCAAATAACTCCATCATGATATTCAATAGATGGGGTAATAAAGTGTATGCTAAAGCGCCTTATGATAATACCTGGGAGGGAACCGCTAGCGAGGCTGGTGTGATAAATGGAAACAAAGCTTTGCCTGCCGGAACTTACTTCTACGTGCTTGATCTTGGAGACTCAACCAAACCCTTAACGGGCTATATCTACTTGAAACGATGAAAAAAACACTCACTCTACTAACCTGTTTTGTAATGAGTACTGCATGGGCTCAGCAAGACATTCTGTTTACACAGTACAAAAACAACATGCTCATTATTAACCCTGCTTATGCCGGTAGTCGTGATGCACTCACGGTAAATATGCAATACCGCAACCAATGGGGTGGTATAGATGGAGCACCAACCACGCAAAGCGTGTCGGTACATGGGCCCATGGCATCTCAAAAACTCGGATTTGGACTAAGCCTTACCAATGATAGGATAGGGCCTACCAGGCAAACCGGCCTGTTTGGAGACCTTTCTGGTAGAATTAAGGTTAATGCCAAATCGTATCTCTCGGCAGGGCTTAAAGTGGGTTTTAATTTTACAAGTACTGATCTTACTGAACTCACATTGGCACAGAGCAATGATGGAAGCTTTGCTGAGAATAATAAACAAACATTACCCAATGTGGGCTTAGGCTTTTATTACCACAGCCCTACTTTTTATGCGGGTTTTAGTGTGCCCAAATTGATAAAAAATGCATTGCACAATAATCCATCTATAGATGGTGATGTAACCGAAAAGAGGCATATCTTTTTATCCACAGGGTTTGTAACTGAAGTTTCGCCCCTGGTAAAGTTTAAGCCCGAAGCATTAGCAAGAATTGTGGCCGGAGCCCCATTGTCGCTAGATGTGACGGGTACATTTTTGATTGACGAACGAGTGTGGCTAGGTGGATACTACAGGCTAAAAGAGTCTTTAGGATTTATACTTGGCTATAACTTTACGCCTCAATTTAAGCTTGGCTACTCCTATGACTTTAGTACCACTGAGCTTCAGAATTATAATTCGGGATCGCATGAAATAAGCCTTACCTACGATTTTATTTATCAAGAAAAACGTATTCAATCGCCAAGATACTTCTAATGAAAAAGCTACTCCAACCCCTGTTTTTTTGTTGTATAGTTATTGTTTTAGGATCGTGCTCCACTACCGCAGTTGTTACAAAAGCAGATCAATATTATGACGACTATAATTACCCTACGGCCATTAGGTATTACGAATATGCCTTGCAGCATGGTCATGAAAATCAACAATATATTTTTAAGCGTATTGCAAATGCACATCGCTTACAAGGCGATTATGTAAAAGCCATTGAATGGTATGATAAGCTGGTTCAGTTTGAAAGAGTAGAGCCGGTAGAATACTTTCGATATGGAAAGGCATTAGAGTCTGAAAAAAAGTTTGCGGCTGCCCAGCAATGGTTTGAAAAGTATTATGAAGTAGATCCAAAAGATTCAAGGGCTATGATTTATCGTGACTACTCGGTAAAATACATGTCTGACCTTTATGAAATGGATGAAGAATTTGAGGTGTATGATGTAAATGCGGGAACTGTGTACGATGAATTTTGCCCGGCATGGTACGGAGAGAATGTGGTGTTCTGTTCAAACAGACCAGCCGAAAAATTGATTCAGCGTACACATGACTGGAATCATACCTTTTATTTAGACTACTATATTTCCGAAAGAGAGTCAGATGGCCGATTGAAAAAACCGAAAGCATTTGACCACTTAAACACTCCTTATCATGAGGGGGCACTTACATTTAGCTCTAATGGTGAGTTTGTGGTTTTTACAAGAAATAGCTCTACACCCGAGGGTAAGCTAAGAAATGATGATATGAATACCGTTAGACTAAAGTTATACTCTAGTCAGCGCGTAAAAGAGGGTAATAATTGGTACTGGACCGAAGCCAAGGAATTGCCATTTAATCTGGACGGATATTCGTGTCAGCATCCCAGCATGAGTGCTGATGGTAGTAAATTATACTTTGCTTCTGATATGCCTGGTGGGCATGGCGGTATGGACCTATATGTAGTAGAAAAAAGAGGCTGGAGCTGGGGAATGCCTAAAAATTTAGGAGCCAAAATAAATACCAGTGGCGATGAAGCCTTTCCATTTAATTATCAAGATAGCCTCTTGTATTTTTCTAGTAATGGACATATAGGCTTAGGAGGTTTAGACATTTTTGTGAGCGAGATAGCAGGCTATGGCCGACCTACTAACCTGGGCTTTCCTATTAATGATGTGATGGACGATTTTGGATTTATTATAGATGCCAAAGGTGTTCATGGTTACCTATCTTCAAATCGTGAAGGAGGCAAGGGGCGCGATGATATTTATGGCTTTACAGCCAAAGAAAAGATTAAGCTAAGGCCTCACCTGGCGCAAGAAGATTATGCTGAAGAGAGCGCTGAGCAGATTCTATTACCCGGTTCTACAGCCGCCAAGGGCAATGGTAGAGTAAAGGTGGTGGCAACAGGTGGTATTCAGGTTTTGGTGTATGATCAGATTACCGGAAAGGGTTTGCCCAACGCTACTATCAATATTTTTGATAAACGAGGCACTCTTATTAATGCCATCCAGATGAAACCTGATGGAACCAATAGAATAAGCCACGATTACCCTAGCGGTGAGTTGCGCTTTATTGCCTTTTACGAAGATTATAGTAGCAATCGTGTGTTGATTGATATGAAAGATTTGTCTAGCAGTAATGGGCTTATCAAAATTCCGATGGTAAAGGATCTTGGAAAAATGATGAATATCAATCCTATTTACTTTGATTACAATAAGTCGGCTATTCGTACGGATGCCTCTGTGGAGCTTGATAAGATTGTGAAAATCATGAAAGACAATCCGGGGATGGTGATAGAGGTAGCCAGCCATACCG
>JAUICR010000097.1 GCA_030427785.1 Bacteroidia bacterium
CAAGAATTAAATTCCGGATGAGGCGTGGAGCTGATAAATGTCATGAAGCCATAGCATGAAGCTTTCTTAAATTTGCAGCTCTAAAATTTACGATTCCATGGACCCCAATGCAGGCAAAAAGAAATTGATAAACAGGCTGAGCCCACAAGATCTTCAGAAAAAACTGGATGCCGAAACTTTCAATAGACGCACGATTTCCTTTTATAGATATGTAATTATTGAGGAAACGCAGGAAATGCGTGATAGCCTTTACGCCAAGTGGATGGAGCTGGATTGTAATGGAAGAATCTACATAGCCCGCGAAGGCATCAATGCGCAGATGAATGTACCTGAGCATCATTGGGATGAATTTGTAAAAGACCTTTATGCCAGGCCAGAATTTAAGGACGTACCCTTTAAACTAGCGGTAGAGAATGATTCAAAATCATTTTTGAAACTTACCGTAAAGGTGCGCGAAAAGATAGTAGCCGATGGACTAAACGAAGATGACTGGGATGTAACCAACGTGGGCACACACCTTACCGCCAAAGCCTGGAACGAAGCCATAGAAAGCGATAAAGCTGTGGTGGTGGATATTCGCAATCATTACGAAAGTGAAATAGGTCATTTTGAAAATGCGCTTTTACCACAATCCGAAACTTTTAAAGAAGAGCTGCCCGAAGTACTGGAAATGCTGAAAGGCAAGGAAAATGAAAAAGTGCTTCTCTACTGCACGGGTGGCATCCGTTGCGAAAAAACAAGTGCCTATCTTAAGCATCACGGTTTTAAAGACGTAAACCAACTACATGGCGGTATTATAGATTATGCCCGCCAAATAAAAGAAGAACAGCTTCCTAATAAATTCAAGGGAAAAAACTTTGTATTTGATGATCGACTGGGTGAGTCCATTTCTGGTGAAGTAATAGCGGAGTGCCATCAATGCAGCAAACCTTGTGATACACACGTAAATTGTGCCAATAAAGAATGTAACCTCCTCTTTATTCAATGCCCGGATTGTGCTGAGCACAACTTAGGCACCTGCTCCGAAACCTGTTTTGAAATAGTACAACTACCCGAGGAGGAACAAAAGAAACTGAGACAAGGTAAAAAGCAAAAGAAGATTTTTCATCGACATAGGAAAACGGATTTGACGAAGTAAAATTTTCAGGCCACCTTTTTTTATTAGCTCGTCTATCACCTAAAGTGAACAAATAGCTTGACATAGCTTTTTGTTTCTCTTAGCATTATTCGTACAAAACGCATTTATTTGCAAAATAATCATACTCATGAAACAACTCTCTATTTTACTGGTTGGCTTGGCCATCAGCGGTGCAACTTTTGCTCAATCCCTAGCGGTTGACTCTATTGAAATTAATACACTAAAAGCCCATGTTTATTCGGATGGGGGAATATTGGAAATGGAAACTTGGGACGACTCAACCTACAAACCACTTCTTTATGCAGATGGGATATGGGTAGGTGGTATAGACCAAAGCAACACCCTTCATCAATCGGCTCAAACTTATCGCCAGAGTGGACTGGACTTTTGGCCAGGACCAATCTCAAACAACCCTATGGCTTCTAGCAAGCATAACAGGGTGTATAAGGTAAATCTTCAAACACTCACCGACTTTAAAAACAACCTAACCTTAGGAGTGCCACCCGAGATAGCCAACTGGCCAGCCCATGGTGATACCATAATGGGCGAGGCCTATTACTTGGCACCTTTTGTAGACGTAAACAATGATGGCAAATACAAGCCCGATGATGGTGATTATCCTAAAATAAAAGGAGACGAAGCTATTTATACCATATTCAACGATAGTAATGAGGACACTACAGGTACGCATATGGGCCTAGAAATACATTGTATGGTATATGCCTATAACACTGGTGGAATAGAAGACAGCATAATGTATAAGGAATACAAGATCATCAACCGGAGCACTAAAGTATATCACAGTGCGTACTTCTCCATTTTTGCTGATTTCGACTTAGGAAATTCCTCGGATGACTTGATAGGCACAAACATATCCGCAAATTCCATTTTCACGTATAACAGTGATGTTAATGACGAAGGGCCACTTGGCTTTGGCACTCGATTAGCCACCTGTGGGTTGCGAATGATCCAAGGCCCTTCTGCCGACTATTTTGATGGCATAGACAATGACCGTGATGGATGCTTAGATGCAGTGCGAGATGCAAATGGCAACTGTATTCCCGAAAATCCTGCAACTGGTGTAAGGGAGCAAATTTTACTTTCGGGCTCTATGTACTATAACAACACGATTAGCCCTCAAGGCAATCCTGATTTACCTACAGATTATTACAACTATATGATGAGCCATTGGAAAGATGGAAACAGTTTGATAACTGAAAACCCTTCTGGGTTATTGAGTGTAGGAAACGGAGATGGATACGTAAATTCTAATATTGGACTTAAAACGAGTTTTGCTTATCCAGGCAATAGCTTTGACAGCACAGGTGCCTATCCTCCCTATAATGCTACCAACTGGTTTGACTCTCCAATTAACTTGAATGACAAAAGAGCCTTAGCCAATGCAGGACCATTTAGCATTTCTGCTGGACAGGAGTTTCATCTTACCTATGCCTTTATTTGGAGCCGACAAAATGATGGTTTCCATGGCCATAATGTAATCAATGACAAGCTTGCCAACTTACACAATGTGTACAATAACCCACCATCACGGAATGTCGGAATCACTAAATATCAACCTGCTCCGAATTACCGAGTGTACTTTGATGCAATTAATTCATCTTGGTTTTTAGATAATTCTAGTGCTAACCATATTACACTTGAGCTATATGATACACGAGGAATTAAACTAAATACTTTCAGTTTAAAATCTGGAGATAAAATCCGTGTACCATCCGGGAATCTGCCCGCAGGTGTTTATATAGTCCTTGATATCGAGACACTAAAAACGGATAAAATTTTAGTGCAATAGATGCCTTAAAATGTAAATAAGCCGATGGTAATTCCATCGGCTTTTTAGTTTTTAAAAATGTGATGCATGTCATTTAGCAGGTGCTTGTAGAATCGCTAAATTTGGATTCTCAAAAAAATAATTCATGCCTTTTTATACTAAGCTGGGTAAAATCCCACATAAGAGACATACTACCTTCCGTAAGCCCAATGGATCGCATTACTACGAAGAGCTATTTGGCACTATAGGATTTGATGGAATGTCTTCACTATTATACCACACACATCGCCCTACGCAGATTACCAATATTGGTGAAGCCAAAGATGTTTCGCCCAAGGCAGCCATCGAAAAGCACATCACTAGCCGTATGCTCAAGGGTTTTGATATAAAACCAGTAGCCGATTACTTAGAATCGAGAAAAACGGTTTTGTTTAACAACGATGTGCATATTTCATTAGCGGCTCCTACAGAATCATTACGTGATTACTTTTATAAAAATGCTGATGCCGATGAAATGCTTTTTATTCATAAAGGTAGTGGCACCCTACGTACATTCTTAGGCAACATTCCTTTTGGATATGGTGATTATTTGGTAATTCCCAGAGGTATGATTTACCAGATAGACTTTGACACAAAAGACAATCGCCTTTTAATTCTCGATTCTTTTACCCCGTTGTACACACCTAAGCGATACCGTAATTGGTTTGGGCAACTTTTGGAACATTCTCCTTTTTGCGAAAGAGATTTGCGCACACCATCAGAGCTTGAATGCTATGATGAAAAAGGCCGTTTTATATTGAAGGTGAAAAAAGAAGGTATGCTGCATGAGCTGGAATATGCCACGCATCCATTTGACGTAGTAGGCTGGGATGGATATAATTTTCCTTATGCTTTTAATATCAAAGATTTTGAGCCCATAACTGGCCGAGTGCATCAGCCACCACCCGTTCATCAAACCTTTGAAACCAGCACCTTTGTGGTGTGCAGTTTTGTACCCCGCTTATACGATTATCATCCGGAAGCCATACCGGCCCCATACAACCATAGCAATATTGATAGCGATGAAATGCTGTATTATGTAGATGGTGATTTTATGAGTCGCAATCATGTGGAAAAAGGCTATATCAGTCTTCACCCAGCTGGAATACCTCATGGCCCCCACCCAGGCGCTATGGAACGATCTATTGGTCAAAAAGTAACTGAAGAACTTGCAGTAATGGTAGATACCTTTAAGCCTTTAAAAGTAACACAAGAAGCCCTTGACATTGACGATGGCGACTACTGGAAAAGCTGGGTAGAATAGCCGAATACGAATAAAAAAATCCCGTTTGAATAAATTCAAACGGGATTTTTTTTTGTTGCTTAAAACCTTATTCTACTAATTTAAAAACTCTAGTAACATCATTTACCGGAGTTTCCACTAAGTTCCCTTTACCATCAGTCAATTTTATATTGATGGTATTTTCGCCCATAGGTAAACCTTCAATAATATAGGGTTGCCATTTCTTAAACTCAAACTCCTCACCATTGATGGTAGCTACCACTGTATAGCCATCTCTTTCCAGATTAGTATTCACCAGGTAAAAATCAAAAAGAATTTTTTTGGTATCTGCTCCTTTATACTCGCCCTTTGGTCGGCTATAAAACAACAATGGTTGGTTTAAATCTACCGGCTCTTTTGCCTCAACATTTCCTACTGCCAATTGAAAAACTTTAAAAGCAGTAGGATTCTTTACACTTTCGTGAAAACTCCTGGAGAGAAATGCCAAGCCAATATGATGACCCACAGGTAAATCTTTCTCAAAACCAGAAGTGTAGTGCGCACTGTAAGGATCATTATTCATGATAAGGTGAATGTGCTGGCCCTTTCCTGAATTGGCCAAGCCATTGCTACCAGCACCTGGAGTTTGCTCACCCAAGGTGAAATTTGCTACCGAAAATTCAAACGCAACTTTTTCCTGTTGTATTTCCCCTTCTTTTGGTTTGATTAAACCCAATTCGGGATCTGTAAAAGGGATAGACTCCGTAAAAGGGTAAACAACCAAATTTTGGGTCTTAAAAGTATCAGACACCGGCACCTCTTCCACTACTTCAGCCTCAGGGGTACTCACCGAATCAGCGCTTTTCTCCGAGCCAGTGGCTTCACTATTTCCTGAGCAAGCCATAGCGGCTAATGCTGCAAACGAAAACTTAAAAATAGACTTCAACATTTTTTCTTTTTTTTAATGAGACTTCAAAGGACTCACATTTATTGAATTAATAAAACCACAAATAAATCTGACATTAGGATTAGCAATTAATTGCAGAACATAATTGCCCTACTGTTATAGCCTTTATTTCTACATGTAAAATACTTAATCATCAGATTACCTGATTATTGAACTATCTTATTTTTTATAATACCTTCGCTCTCCAAAACTTTTTCCAACCACACAACCAAAGATCAACCATACGTAATCAAACCTTTTAATAGTAGAAACCTAAGATAAATTCCTTTCTGGTATTACTATTCGTGCAGCATAACCTAATTAATCTGATTGCAATGAAAAAACTTTTGTCCATTTTACTATTGATACCGTGGCTTTTGCTGGGGCAAGGCAATAACACAGCTAGTGATACCCTTCTGCTAAAATCAGCGAACGGAACCTTTTTCGGGTTATACGTAACTGACTTAGGCGAGTTAAAGGTGGTAAACTTTGGAAATCCGCAGCCACCCGTTGGCACACCTATGCCTTCGGTGGGTTTTAAGTATAGCAAAATTGTGTCTACAGCAGGGGCACTAAATATTAACACACCTACACAGGGGCTTCAGCTAATACAAGAGCGGTATTTTGATAGACTAGACAGCATAGGCTTTTTGGCAAAATGTGATTATTTCTATGTTTTTGTAAATGATGGTGGGGCCGATTTCGGATTAATCAATTGGGCCGACCCTGACAAGTTTCGGGCTGTGGCCATGCAGAACCCCTCATTTGATAGCCTAACAGGATATAATGCCGGGCCAAATAATAATGGGTACCTAAATACCACTTATAATCCCAGTATAGATGCTATAAATTATACAGCAGACTTGGCAAGCTATGGGGGCTATGCTTCAGGCATAGTAAGCGAAAACGGCTTTATTATGGGGGTAAACTCAAACTATGACAATATTTTCCGCATCAAGAAAAACACGTCAGGAACATTCAGGTTAAATAGCTCTTCAAGTACTGGTTTTTCTACCACCACCGACACAGCAACCTTATTTATAGCCAACAGAAACATTCAAAACATTGAAGTTATTCTTGGAAGCCAGGTGGTCAAATCTGCCGTAATTCTTTCTCAGAATGGCTTGCCTAGCGATGAGATGTATCTATTATGTCAAAACCTAGGTGGCGCACCCAATGGAAATTCCAAGGCCTCACTTGCTATGGCTTTTCTGGCAGGGGAAATAAAGAGTATGGCCGCCCCGGTAACTCAATTTACAGAAGACTATCTAGCAGAAGTACGTGCTTATTATGGATTACCAAGTATGGGTAGTAGCACACAGCAAACAGCCGCATTGAGCAAAGAAGATATAATGAGTGTAAACGATATCATAAAAGGCTACGAGACAGTGATTGTAAACTCGGAATTACGAATAATGGATTTACACGCAATGTTAGATACCAGTGATGTACTATGGGGTAATAATGGCGAGCTACTAGGCGTAAGAGAGGCGCAGGCTGAATATGGCTGGCAAATTAGGTATGAGCACATTAAAGCCGGATTTAAAAACCCCGTGAATGGAATTGTAGAATGGAAATACCCCACGGCCATTGACAGTTTAGCAATCTGGGCGGGTTTTAATTTTATGGATCCATATAGATACTTTCAGTTTTATGGCAGTAATGATATGGCCGTATGGGAGCCTATAAGCGAAAAAGTAAATTTTTCTTACGACCGTAAGTTTAATTATGTAAAAAGCATTAATACCTCCAAATTCAGGTATTTTAAGGCTCAGCGGTATACCACTGACTTAAATGGCCATAACGACAAAGTGGTTCATCATTTTTTAAAAATTATCCCCTTTGCAAGGCAAGATAAGTTTCTTCCTTATCCAACCTATTTAGCTATTGATAGCCTGCGGATTAGAAAAAACACTTTTGCTCAAACCATGGGTGTAAGCGCCTATACAGTAGATTCCTTGCAGCATGTTATAAAATTTAAAAACATCTCTCAGTTTAACAATTTCAAAAGATATATGTCGCGGCCTGGCGACCCCTGGGGAACTATGCTCAATTATTTTAGTGCTTACTCTACAGTGTATGCCAATCAAATAAAACATGTAGGACCAGACGGCAGACCAGTAAAAATGCTGAGAGGCGGTATGGAAGATGTTTATGAGTATTGGCGAGACCATGGAGTTGACTTTGTACTAGAGCGCTTTCAGCTGAGCACGGATGCTTGGTTAACCGATTCATTAAACCAATATTACATACAATCAAAAAGTAGAGACAGCAGTATTCTGGCAAGTAATGTATTATACATTACCGACAACAAATATTCTATGCCTGATAACATTAGGGGCGAACCACAGGTATGGGTAGACACTATAGTATTAGAAAGAAACTTAAGCCCATATGATTATCGCAAAAGCATTTATGACGCCTATGACTCCTTATACTATGCTGTAGGTGATAGTTCTGATTTAGACTTTACCGATTACCTTTCTGGAAAATTTGTTGAAAAAGACGCAAATGGCAAGCGAACCGGTCGTGTAAAAAGCATTGTAAATTTTCTGCGAATACCGCCCGAGGCCATCATCGAGATGGCCGACCCTAGTAAGCGTTTTGACGTTTTAACCACCCCTGAAAATTACGAACTCTGGGGTGATTTTATTTTTAACTATACCGCAGTAACCGGACGAAACAAAAATATTCCCGCTAGCGATCTACATATTATTCACGGAGACAGTACACTTATTGGCTTGGATATAGTGGATGCTCAGGCCGGAGAGAACGAAGCAGATAGAGATTGGGAAGGCGGCTTAGCTCAAATGCCTGCCTACGCTATCGGAATGATGCTTTCTGTGCAGTATGATGGGCATTTAGGATTGGTAGATGGTATTCGAGGTAATCATGCAGTGGGCATGCATACAGCAGACTCCACCATGAAAATGGTCATTCACTCTACCATCAATTCAGATATGCATCGATCTATACTTGCTTTAAAGTGGGCAGAGTATTTTAGAACCCGAGACATGCACCTCACCAGCGGTTATCATCCTTATAATGGGATGAAGCTAACAGCACAATTCAAAAATGTAGCTTTTGATTTTCACGAGTACATCAGCACCGCTGGCGGACAGGGGTCCGGAACCCTCTCTACAGCTACCGAAGACTATGCACTTACTCCCGAGCTCTCCATTACCACTACCGAAATGCTGGAAGGTCTTCGCATTATAAGAACCTTATGGCCACAATATGAGGTATACTGTTCGGAATATGGCTATGGCCATATACATGGAGGAAAATTCGCTGCCCGAAAAGAACTTATCGGAATATATGATCCTGCTACAGAAACCTACAACATGGATCCTGACTATGACCTTACTTATGCCCAAGCCTCCAACAATGATTGGAACTCCATGTATAAGCATGGCTACCTCGAAAAAATATTTGTGTATCGCCTAAAGGATGCAGATAATTACTATGCCCGAATTGACACCTCTACAACACCAAAATCAATAGACAGGCAGAAAGTATGGGACACGCCTGTGTATCCTTCTTCTTTTGTTTCGCATGGTCTGTACACACACGCCAATAGCACCAGTACTCCAAAACCTGCCGCCTACTCCATTCATACCTTGCTAGATGTAATTGGCGATAGTTATCAGATAGACTATGTAAAAGATGAGCAGGACAGTGTAGCAATTTTTAAATATTATGACTTTGCCGATAAATACTGGACCTATGCTATACGCAGATACACCAACCACAATGGAAAGGCCTATAATTATACCATCCCTATACCTAGGGAGGTAAAAAATGTGGTCCGAATCGAACCAGTTCGAAACGGACCACAATTAAGTACTACAATTTTAGGAGATATCCGAAGCTACACTACTACGGTTACTGAAAAGTACTTCCTATTAAAACTAGAAATGTAAGACCTACTGTTTTGCAGGATTTACCATTATTTCTTTATAAGCACCTTCTGCAAGTTTTTTACCTACCTGCTGGAATGCTGCTACTGTAACATCTACATCCTCTTCGGTATGCACTGCCGTAGGTATCAATCTAAGCAAAATCATTCCTTTTGGAATAACAGGGTACACTACGATAGAACAGAAAATTCCAAAATTCTCCCGAAGATCCATTACCATTTGTGTGGCTTCTTCTACCGAACCCTTCATATATACCGGGGTAACAGCTGAATTGGTTACACCAATATCAAAACCGTTTTCAATCAATTTGTTCTGAAGCAAAGTGGCTATATACCAAAGTCTTTCCTTAAGCTCAGGTTTAGTTTTAAGTAGCTCCAATCGCTTTAAGTTACCTTCTACAAGTGGCATTGGTAAAGACTTTGCAAATATTTGAGAACGCATATTGTACTGAAGAAACTGAATAATATCCTTATCACCAGCTAAAAATGCTCCTATACTTGCCATTGACTTCGCAAAGGTTGAGAAGTAAATATCAATATCATCTTGTACACCTTGCTCCTCTCCAGTTCCGGCACCTGTTTTACCCATGGTACCAAAACCATGTGCATCATCTACCATCAGGCGGAAGTTAAACTTCTCTTTAAGTGCCACCACTTCTTTCAATAGTCCTTGATCACCGCGCATTCCAAATACACCCTCGGTAATTACAAGTATTCCTCCACTGGTGCCTTCTACCAATCTGGTAGCTCTCTGTAGATTTTTTTCAAGGCTATCCATATCGTTGTGAGCATATACTAGGCGCTTACCCAAGTGCATTCTCACCCCGTCTATAATACAAGCATGGCTTTCTGAGTCGTATACCACCACATCATTACGGTCAAGCACTGCATCAATGGCTGACATGATTCCTTGGTAACCGAAGTTTACCAAAACGGCTTTTTCCTTATTTACAAACTCAGCTAATTCATTTTCTAAACGATCATGAATATCTGTATTACCCGACATCATTCTAGACCCCATTGGATATGCTAAACCCCACTCTTCTGCAGAATCAGCATCAGCCTTACGCACCTCAGGGTGCTCAGCTAAACCTAGGTAATTATTGATACTCCAACAAACCACATCCTTGCCGTGGAATTTCATTCTATTCGAAATTCTACCTTCAAGCTTTGGAAAAATATAATATCCCTCTGCTGATTCAGCGTACTGACCTAATGGACCTTTGTTATTTTTGATTCTTTCAAAAATATCAGTGGTTTTTGCTTTTTGTGTTTCCATCTTTGTTAAATAAGAATTTTTACTGATGCCTCTGCTAGCCAGGTAATTTACCCGAACCAACCTTATAAGGCCCCGTTAGTAACCTTGTTTGAGTCCGTTTAAATTTTCAACCAATTCTACTTGGTCTTCTTCGGTATTTAAAAAACCGTTGGAGCTCATCCACTCATCATTATAAAGGGTGCTCAAGTATCCTGTACCATGATCGGGCAGCACTACTACCACACAATCTGTTGGTTTAAATTCTCCTTTCATTTGATACAAAGCTTCTATAGCTGCGCCACCAGAGGGCCCAGTTAATATTGCTTCGGTGCGGGCCAAAGTTCTTGCTCTTTGCAAACCCTCTGCATCATTTACTTGGTAAAATTTATCAATTCTATCAAAAAGTACCGTTCCAGGTATAATGTTTTTACCAACACCATCCAGTTTATAAGGCCTTATTTGACTTTCATCAAAAACACCTTCTTCATGGAATTTGGTTAATACTGAACCAAATGCGTCCACACCAAATACCTTAACGTCCTTATTTTGCTCTTTAAGAAACTTTGCCGTTCCTGAAATGGTTCCGCCAGAACCAACGCAAGCCACGTAATGCGTTAATTTTCCCTCTGTTTGCCTCCAAATTTCGGGGCCTGTACTGTAATAATGCCCTTCAATATTGCAATCATTATAGTACTGATTTACATATATAGAATTTGGCGTGCGATCGTGATATGCCTGCGCTCTGGTATAGTATGATTCAGGATCCGTTGATTTAGCACTGGCAGGGCAAATATGTACCTCAGCTCCAAGTGCTTTAAGGATTGCCTGCTTTTCAAAAGAAATCTTGGTAGTAGAAAACAGCACACACTTGTAGCCTCTTAATGCGCAAATCATTGCTAAGCTACGTCCGGTGTTTCCTGAAGTTGATTCGATAATTGTGCCTCCCTCGGTAATTCTTCCTTCCTCCTCTGCCTTGTTAACAGCATATAAGGCTATGCGGTCTTTGGCTGAATGGCCAGGGTTAAAAGCCTCTACCTTAGCGTACACGCGAGTTTTCAGTACCTTAGAAACGTCCTTCAAAAAAATGATTGGTGTATCACCAACTGTCTGAAGAATGTTTTCCCTCTCTTCCTTTAATCTCATAAACCGTGTTTCCAGTGCTGTTTAATCATCGGCAAAAATAATAGGGTTAGGCGGACTACCCTAATATTGGATAAAACAAATTTGTTAACCTTTAGACCCTTCGCAAATTAGACCCTGTAATTCAATCACTTAAGCCCATTTCTCAAAATTAATAATTATGGACTAAATTGTCTTTTTATCTAAAAATTGCCATTTTTTACCAAAAATCACCGCTCATAGTTTAATTAACTGAACATAAGCTATGTAAGCCTACAAGCCATTTTAAAAGGAATTTGCTCATTCTAAAGCTCAAAATGAGAGTAATCGCTACTTTTGCTTAAAAGAAATTTACTATGGAAACAACGTACGATAATTCATCGCTTAAATTAAAAAAACAGTTTGAGGACGCAGAAGACTTTTTGCCATTAAACGGAACTGACTATGTAGAATTATATGTGGGTAATGCCAAACAGGCCGCTCATTTTTATAAGACGGCATTCGGATTTCAGTCTTTGGCCTATGCCGGATTGGAAACCGGGCAAAAAGACAAAGTTTCTTTTGTATTGAGGCAAGACAAAATAACCATTGTTCTGACCTCACCACTTGTAAAAGACGGCCCCATAAATGACCATATCAACAAACATGGTGATGGGGTAAAGAATGTAGCACTGTGGGTAGACGATGCAACCCAGAGCTGGAAAACCACCACCGAAAGAGGTGCGGTGTCTACCTTCGAACCAAAAACTATTGAAGATAAAAACGGTAAAGCTGTATTATCAGCTATTCGAACATATGGCGAAACCAACCATATTTTTGTAGAGCGTAAGGATTATAACGGCCCATTTTTACCAGGCTTTATAGAGTGGAAATCAGACTATAACCCCACTCCTACCGGCTTGAAATATATTGACCACATGGTGGGTAATGTAGGCTGGAATGAAATGAACAAGTGGGTAGAGTTTTATGCCAAGGTAATGGGCTTTGCTCAGCTAATTTCATTTGATGATAAAGACATTTCTACTGACTACACCGCGCTAATGAGTAAGGTAATGACCAATGGAAATGGCCGCATTAAGTTCCCAATAAACGAACCAGCAGAAGGAAAGAAGAAATCTCAGATTGAGGAATACATCGATTTTTATAATGGAGCTGGGGTACAGCATATAGCAGTAGCTACTGATAACATTATTGAGACGGTAACTCAAATGACTGAGCGAGGCGTGGAGTTTCT
>JAUICR010000098.1 GCA_030427785.1 Bacteroidia bacterium
GCCACGAACTTGCGCATCGCCTCGAAAAACCGCGGGTGGGCCGCAGCAATGGCGGCCATTTTATCATCCATATAGCCCGAAACGTCAAGTATAAAATCGGGCATCAAACTTTGAAATTGAATATAATGCAATAGTAACCTTGGTCTCCAAGCTACTTGTGAAACACCTTCGATAGATGTTTCTACCCTTTGCAAGCCCGCTAAAAAACAAGCCGTTTTTACCAACTCACTTCCTTTACCATGATCTGGGTGCCTATCAGTTGGGGCATTAGCCAAAACAATTTCAGGCTTGTACTTACGTATCATTTTTACCACTTCTAGCTGATGCTCCTCATCATTTTTAAAAAACCCATCTCTAAACCTCAAGTTTTCTCGCACCTTTACATTCATGCATTTGGCGGCAGCTTGCGCCTCTTCCTCCCTTATTTCTGGTGTACCTCTAGTTCCCAAGTCTCCTCTTGTAAGGTCTACTATGCCACAGGCATTTCCTTTGGCACTCTGCATAGCTATGGTGGCTCCCGCACTTATTTCTACATCATCAGGGTGCGCCCCAAATGCCAGAATATCTAATTTCATGTCGTAATAGGGTATAAAAAAACCCCACTCGCAAGAGCAGGGTTTTTTATTATTATATCTTAATCTTAACTCTTCTTGTAGTCAAAAGTAATCTTTCCGTTGTTTCCTCCACCTGAGCTAGTGTCATTTGGATCAACATTTACAATCTTAATCACCATATAGTGCATTCCTCTTACGTAAGCGATATAGATATCACCATTAGCAGGGTTTGCTACAGAATTGGCCGCAGTACCACCATTGTAAGCAGTCATAGCAGATTCCATTGTGGCATTGTCGTAATCAAATCCGTTAGCCTTTACAAACATAGTAGTGTTTCCGGCTACCCAGCTTCCTGTAAATGTTACACCAGCTGCATCATTGTTTATCATATCTTTCTCTGAAGTAGGATCCGCTTTAGCCATAGACTTATCTCCCATCAAATCCCAAGCTCCTTTTCCTAAACCTTCGATATGGAAAAATGCCCCTGTAATTTCGGTACCTAAAGTAGTCTCTACCATTACATCTACAGTTACTCTAGCAATTTCACCATCTTTATCAGTTACAGTAAATACATACTCACCTGAAGCATTTGGCATAAAGCTAATACCATCGATGTATTTTTCATCATCCGCATTTTTAAGGGTGTAAGGAAGCACATTACCATTATTGGTAGTATCGGCTATCACATTTCCTAAAACAGAAATACTAAAAGTCTTAAGATCCACATCACCTTTTCTTGCATCCCAAGAAAAATCAAGGGTTCCACCTTGAGTCATCGAAACTTTGCCATTGGTAATTCCAAAATTAGCTTCAGTTACAGTTAAAATTGGTAATACTGGATCTTTATCATCTTCACATGATGTAAAAACCATGGCTGCTGCACTTACCAGTGCTAGACTTAGAAATCTGAATTTTCTCATTTTTCGTTTTTGTTAATTTATTTGATAGACACAACGTAATTAAACGCTAATTAGTTGGTACTACCATTGGTTTATTTTTAAAACAGCGGCAAAAGTAATTATTATATAAAACTCTTTGAGAATTAATCCTAAATAAACTTATAAGTTTCTATGAATTACTACTTTCGCGGCTTCAAGTAAAAAACAATATTTTTCAGAGCCATGGCAAGTAACAGAACATTTACAATGTTGAAGCCCGATGCAGTAGAAGCAGGACATATCGGTGCTATTTTAAACAAAATTAACGAGGCAGGTTTTCGCATAGTTGCGATGGAAATGACCCAGCTAAGTACTCAAGATGCCCAGGCATTTTATGAAGTTCACAAAGAACGTCCATTTTATGGCGAGCTAGTAGAGTACATGACTTCAGGTCCAATAGTAGCGGCCATTCTTGAAAAAGACAATGCAGTAGAAGACTTCCGTAAATTGATAGGTGCTACTAACCCTGCTGAAGCTGCCGAAGGCACCATTCGTAAATTATACGCAACTTCTATTTCTGCAAATGCAGTACACGGTAGTGACTCTGATGAAAATGCTGCTATCGAAGGCGCTTTCTATTTTGGTAAAAGAGCACAATTCTAAAAAGTGCTTAACATAAAAACTAAAAAGCCCGAACCAGATGGTTCGGGCTTTTTTTTTAGCGTATATGTATTTCCCTTATTACAGCCTTACCGCGTAATTTCAGATTTACTTTTTCGAGCAGGGAGGTTCGTTTTAGGTTTAGCTCATTCCTCAGCACACTAGAGTTTACGTACACGGTTAGCACCTCATTGCGATAAGCCACTTTATTTGTACGATTGTTAATAGCGGTACCGGCCAACTCTTCCCACCGTGCATAAATTTCCTTTTCCAGCAACTTTTCGTCTAGGTCATTTACTTTCAAAAATGCTTTGATAGCATCTCCTAAACTCATTTCATTACTTTTCTTCATCACTCACCAAATCATTATCTACTGTAAATATAGTGGCTTTATCGTCTATGGTTTTCACCAAGGCCTCAGTTCTATCCCTATGGGTATCGGTTATAAAAATCTGCCCAAAATTATCTTGATGAACCAGGCGAACTAATTGCTCTACCCTCTTTTCATCCAATTTGTCAAAAATATCATCAAGTAAAAGCAAAGGCCTCTCCCCTGACCGTTCATACAAAAAGTCGTACTGGGCAAGTTTGAGCGCTATAAGGAAAGACTTTTGCTGGCCTTGCGAACCAAACTTTTTCACCTTCCTAGTATTGATACTAAAAGTCAGATCGTCTTTATGAATCCCTACATTGCTATACTGGCTCAATCGATCTTTGTCTAAGCCCGCCTTTAATGATTCGGTAAAATCTCCATTACTCAGCTGCGATTGATACTCTAAAAAGGGTACTTCCTTCCCATCTGTTATAAATGAATAATAGTGTAAAAGTTTTGGCACTAATTGTTCTACAAACTCTTTTCTCTTTTCGAAAACGGGAACGCCTCTTTGCACCAGCTGCTCGTCATATATCTCCAGGCTTGTTGCGTCAAACTGATGATTAGCGGCAAAGAATTTCAGCAAAGCATTTCTTTGTTGAAGGGCTTTATTATACCTCACCAAGTTATCCAGATACACAGGATCAGATTGACTAATCACGCTATCCATAAACTTCCTGCGCACCTCAGATCCTTCTGTAATCAGGTCTCTATCGTAGGGCGAAATAATAACCGAGGGAAAATGACCTATGTGATCCGCTAGACGCTCATAATTTTTTTTATTCTTTTTAAACACCTTTTTTTCGCCTCGCTTTACTGCGCAATAAATATGATGCGCACTATCTGCTTTTTCAAAATCGCCCTCAATTACAAAGAATGGCTCCTCATCTTTTATATTCTGCGAATCAATAGTATTGAAATAGCTTTTGCACAGCGATAAGTAGTGTATAGCATCCAGCACATTGGTTTTTCCGCTACCATTTGGACCAACAAAACAATTG
Organism: Bacteroidia bacterium; assembly: GCA_030427785.1. Taxonomy (GTDB): domain Bacteria; phylum Bacteroidota; class Bacteroidia; order Flavobacteriales; family Schleiferiaceae; genus Owenweeksia. The sequence continues at coordinate 3,467 of JAUICR010000098.1, forward strand.
AGTTTTTCGGCAAATTGAAACTCAGCTTCGGGCCAATTCTTAAAGTTTAAAAGATGCAAGTTTTTTAAAAACATAGGTGTGCGAAATTAAAAGGAAAACTTTCCGCATTGGCATGATGAAAAAAAAATTAATTTCGCAACTCTCAAAGAAAAACGCTAATTCCAGATGGCAAAGCAAAAGAAACACAAAGAAGAAGACGAAGTATTAGTAGATGTAGGTCAAAGCCTTTCGAAGGTGGAGCACTTTTTTGAAGAAAATCGAAAAAGCATCTCTGTAATAATGGTATCGCTATTTGTTATTGTGGGTGGTTACTTCGCTTATTTACATTTATATCAAATGCCTCGCGAAACCGAAGCACAAGAATATATCTACAATGCTCAAAATTATTTTGAGTTGGACTCATTGAATCTTGCTATTAATGGAGACGGAACTGCGTATGGTTTTCTTGATATTGCTGATGAGTACAGCGGAACCAAAGCCGGAAATCTTGCTAACTATTATGCCGGCATTAGCTATTTGAATTTAGGTCAATTTGAAAATGCCATTGAGTATCTAGACAAATTTGATGGTGATGACGAAATTCTTTCTGTAGTTAGTGTAGGATCTATAGGCGATGCATTTTTAGAGCTAAATCAACCCAAGGAAGCGCTGGAGTACTACAAAAAAGCTACAAGCTCTTCTGATAATAGTTTTGTGGTTCCTTTTTACCTTAAAAAAGCGGGTATCCTAGCTGAGCAAGAAGGAGATCTTAAAGCTTCTGCAAAATATTTTGAGCGTATAAAGAAGGAATTCAAAGACTCTCGCGAGGCTTCTGATATTGAAAAATATATTGCCCGCGTAGAAGCAAAAATTAACTCATAGTGGCTACCGCTCACGTCAATTTATCCGAATTTGACCTAAATAAAATCCCTGATGCTGCAGGAATGAGCATTGGGCTGGTAGTAGCTGAGTGGAATAAAGAAATTACTGAAGCACTGTATCAAGGGGCTTATGACACATTGCTAGCTGCTGGTTGTGCTGAAGATAATATTACCCGCATAGATGTTCCCGGAACCTTTGAACTCGTATATGGCGCCAAGCTTTTGTGCGAGAAAGAAGAGTTTGATGCTATCATTGTAATTGGTACTGTAATACAAGGCGAGACTAAGCATTTTGATTATGTATGTCAAGGAGTAACCTATGGCGTTCAGGAATTGAATTTAAGCTATGAAAGCCCTGTTATCTTCTGTGTACTTACTGATAATAACATTGAGCAATCTAGAGCCCGCTCGGGTGGTAAGCATGGAAACAAAGGTGTAGAGTGTGCCGTGGCTGCTATTAAAATGGCGGCTTTGCGCGATAGCGTTTCAGACTAGGCTCCTACTCTTCCAGGTGAAATCTATAAATAAGATTGAGCCTTACCACCATACCATTTTCAAATTCTGGATTTAATGCCTCGCGTTCATCACCCAATTTTATTGCTGATAGCGCCCAAGAAATTTTATCAGCATCGTCATATACGCTGTAATTTCTACCAATAGAGTAGCCAACTTTAGTTTGTAACAAAACACTTTTGCCAAAGTGGAATTGTAGATAGCCAAACACCTCATTGGTAGTTTTGGCTAAATATACATTGGGATCTCCATCATAAGGGGCATTAAGATTATAACTCCTTACTAACCCAAAATAATTTACACCTACTTTCACCCAACTCTTTAAGGCATAATTGGCATCTCCGGCTATAGGTAACGTAAGGTTTGTTTCAAATTTCTTATTGGGGCTTAAATAATACAAGCCAAAAAGTGGGACGAATAATGGCCCAAACAACTCACCATTATAATACAATCCCAGCTTATAATTAAGGTTTTTATTCTTCTTGTACTTTAGTAATCCAAAAGCACCAAACTGCAGATCATCAGAACCAAAGGCTTTTAAATCGGAAGCTATTTTTGGTAAAAAAACATACGTACCACTCCATTTTTCGCTGTGTTTTATACTCATCCCTATTTTGGGATTGATGGTGTACACGGAGGTCAAATTAGAATTGGCAGGTGACACTCTAGTTCGAATAGCTTCTGTAAATACGCCCGTAATAAAGGCATTGTCATTTTTCAACTTTATGGGGTACAGCAAATCCAGGCTAAACTCTTCTACATTAGACCCTTCATTTGTACCATTAAAAGTATTATAAGGGGTATTAGCGTAGTATATCTTAGCTATATCCACATAATTTTGGGCATAGCCCGATAGCGACAAAAAGCTGAAGAGAATGAACGATTGGATTTTCATAGATAGTACAGCAGCATTCAGTTAATAGTGGGACTAATCTACTACTTAATATGAAAATGTTAGCTTCTTACCATATGGGATGCCTTAAGGTTTATGAAAATGCTTTTTGCTTCAACAAAGCTGTGCTGTGGTTCGCACTGTGTTTCGAAGCGTACTTGACGATTTATAGGCTGACGTAATATTTGTGTGGCCACGATTTGCAAAAGCGCCCGCCCAGTACCAAACAGTTTTGGAAATTGATATTCATGTAAAAAGGTAGCCATGAGCAGGGTGCCGGTACTAGGTGGAACCATCGTTTTAATTCAATAATTCCACTGCTTTTTCCAGTGCCTCATCCCTTCCCAAAAGGACATCCTGCTTTTTATTTTGAATAACAATATTGGGAGCCATGCCAAGGCCTTCATAACTATTACCGTTAGCATCTAGCCACTCTCCTATACTTAACGAATATCCCCAGCCATTTGGAAGCTCACGGTTTATCTGATTACTAAATGCTCCCGAGGTGGTGTCACCTACAAAAGTCACCTGTGGCAATTCCTTCATTGCCATACAAAAAGTCTCTCTTGCACTAATGGTAAACCGATGGGTGAGCACAACAATAGGCTTCAGGTACTGATTATCGCCTTCGGGCTGCACATACCAATTCTGGAAAGAGGTAAACTCATCTTTACCGGCTCCAGATTTCACTCTGGTTTTCATATACAAAGTACGATTACCTGCAAATCGGCCGGCAATGTACTGCCCAGCAATATCTTCGCCACCATAGCCTCCTCGTACATCTATTATGATCCCCTTAGTATTCTTTAGTGCATCTAAAATATGGTCCATGGGGTTTTCAAGATACTTGGGCAGGTCACTAAAACCTTCTATATGGATATAGCCAACATTTCCTGCAAGTATGCCGTAAGTAAAAAATGGATCTTCAAATTTGGAGTTTTGTAAGTAATTCGCTTTAAGTACTTCTAAGTCAAAATCATTGATTGTATCCATTTTACCCAAAATTCCTGATTGATAAGATGGTAAACCCGTATTGGAAGATGGTAATATAGCTACATGATTGTCATTAAGTATTTCTAACATATCCGTAAAAACCGAATACAATTGTGCATCTGTACTATTGGCATCAACCCTTGAGTGGTAAACCATATACACAGAATCCCAATCGATATTTTTCACATTAAACAACCCGTATTTTTCGTCAAACTCTTTCCACAGTGTTTCGAAATTTGTAACCGGATTGTTTGGATTTTCTTCATCCAGCAACATTTTGTCGCAGGAGGATAAAAGAACAGCAGCGAGGATAATTACCATTTTTTTCATAGTGTATAATAAATTGAAAGGGTGTGTGAATATGCTTTTAAATTGCGATCAGGAATATTTGAATAATTCATCCACATAAACCTGTAGGTAAGACCAATGCTTTTGCCATTTTTTAAATTGTAGCTACCGTCTACTTTTATATTGGCTTGCTGAAATTCATTTAAAGTGACTACTTGTGAGCCTGTCTTAAGATTTGCCTTGAAGTAGCTATTTTCTGGAAGACTCGGGTCAAGTGTGTAGGGCTGACGAACGTTATAGGAGAATATCGGAACAGAAATCTCACCATCTATTTTAAACTTAGAATATGTGAGTAATCTTACTTTGTAGGAAGGTGATATGCTCAGCTGATTTAAAAACCAAACATCCCCACCTAATGCCCCATAAATAAAGTTATCATTTACCCTAGCCCCTATGTGCATATCAGCAAATGATGCATTGAGTTTCCAGTAATGAGTATATGCCAAAGTTCCCTGTATAAATGACAAACCAGGATTGAGAATGTACACCGATGAATCTCTTTCGCCATTCAGCGAATAAGGGTCATAAAGCGTTAGCTCTCGTTTTCCAAATTGCTTGGACTGGTTGGTGCCAATGGATACAGTTGCTTCAAGGTTCCACTGCTGTTGAGCCTGCTCCTTTTGAAACCGACCACCAATAAATCCATTCTGAGCAATGTAAATTAACGGGGAAACATTTTTGTCTAAGGTTCTGAAATTACTGTACCCCATCTCAACTCTCCACTCTTTGTTTACAGCACTATTGTTACTCTGACCTACGCTTAGTAGCGAAATAAAAAGGCAGGCAGCCAATATTACTTTTTGCATCACTTTGCGATTCATAAATAATTTTTGATGTTCATTTTATAAATGACAACTCATATTAGGTTTACCCCTACTGTGGATCTAAAAAAATAAAATACAACCCAACTTGTAATGTACACAGCCAAAAAAAACAGAGGTAGATGATTTGTTATTGAAAGAAAGTTATTGGTAGTTCCAAGGCTTGGTAGGAAGGCACTATACTCTAAAAGTTTTGGAAATTGATGTGGATGGTTAGTGGTAGGCACGAACGGGATGTTCGCACTGGCTCAGGGGAATCTCATCCAAAAAGACATATGAATAAACCTTGAATAAGAAACATCCTCCGTGTTTTCCATAAATCTATTTGATGCCGTAGGAATAACTTGGCTAATAGTAGATGTGGTTGGCACTGTGGACCTTTGCCCCTTAAAATGGAAAAAAGAGTAAACCAGATTCTGCATGACGTACTCTACTTCTAACTCAGACAAATAGTAACAAAAAAGGCTGCCTCAAATCTCTTGAAGCAGCCTCACTCTATTTACTCAATTTTTCACCGTCCTACACCAATTTCGCATACAGGTCATAATCGGTAGCGCTAGTAACTTCTACATTGTAAAAGTCTCCGGCTTTTAAATAATCTACATCTATCAGCACTTCATTGTCCACATCTGGCGAGTCAAACTCGGTACGGCCTACAAAGAATTGACCTTCTTTTCGATCAATCAATACTTTGAACTGCTTGCCTACTTTTTCGGCATTCATCTCTTCAGATATGCGTTGCTGAATCTCCATAATATCTGCCGCGCGCTGCAGCTTCACATCTTCGGGCACATCATCTTCTAGATTAAAAGCATGGGTATTTTCCTCATGACTATAAGTAAAACAGCCCAATCTATCAAAGCGCATATCGGTAACCCATTGCTTTAGCGTTTCAAAATCTTCTTCTGTTTCGCCTGGGTACCCTACAATAAGTGTTGTGCGTATTGCCATTCCCGGAACCTTTTCGCGCATCATGTTTAATATGCGGTTGGTTTTTGCCATTGTGGTTCCTCTGCGCATCGATTTCAATACCGGATCGCTAATGTGCTGCAGTGGAATATCAATATAATTACAAATCTTTTCTTCCTCTCTTATTACATCCAGCACATCCTCTGGGAAACCAGCCGGAAATAGATAGTGCAAGCGAATCCACTCGATACCCTCCACTTTTACAAGTTCTTTCAGCAAATCTGCCAACGCTCGTTTCTTATAAATATCCAGTCCGTAATAGGTTAAATCCTGAGCAATAAGAATTAGCTCCTTTACTCCTTTGGCAGCAAGCTTTTTTGATTCAGTTACCAAATCTTCAATGGGTGTAGACTTATGTCCACCACGCATCAAGGGAATGGCACAAAAAGAACAAGGACGATCGCAACCTTCAGAAATCTTTAGATAAGCAAAGTGCTGTGGGGTTGTCATCAGGCGTTCGCCCACCAACTCCTTCTTATAGTCAGCTCGCAAAGCCTTTAATAATTTTGGCAACTCACGAGTTCCAAAGTATTGATCTACGTCCGGAATTTCCTTTTCAAGATCTGGCTTATAGCGCTCAGACAAACACCCCGTAACAAATACTTTATCTACCTCACCTCTTTCTTTTCTGTCTACAAAATCAAGAATCGTGTTGATGGATTCTTCCTTGGCATTATCAATAAAACCACAAGTATTGATGACTACAATATTTCCATCATCCTCTTCATGCGCTACGTTTTTACCATTAGCCGCTAGCTGCCCCATTAGTATCTCCGAGTCATAAGTATTCTTAGAACAGCCCAGGGTTACTATATTTATCTTATTCTTCTTTATTGATTTCGTCCTCATTTATTTCTTTTTCAATTTATTGTCAATGCTTTTAGCATTTCCCTTTTTGGATAGTTGGAATAGGTAAAATAGAAACTGCATCTCAAGGTAATGGCATCACCTGAAAATGAGTTATTGACATTATTCTTAAAATCTAAAACATGATATCTCAGATCTAACTCCACACAATTGGAGGACGGTAAATAAAACCGATAGGATATCCCCACATTGAGGTTTAGCGACAGCGTTTTCACAGGATCAGTCTCAGATTCAGCATCCTTGTGTATAATGGTAATTTCCTCATAGGCTATTCCTGCTTTTACCAGAATATTATGGTTCAAGCTTGAATAGATGCTTCGGCCATATCCAAATCCTGCGTGGACCCCACTAAAATCTGAAGTGGTATATACAGTATCATCATCTCTATAATTATAAGGCTTCGAACTATTTCCCACTCTCACCATAAAAGAAAAATCATAGTAATTCTTATTCTGAGAAAATCCACCTGTAATTCCAAACGAGGCATGTGCTCCTATTGTTTCCATTAAATTTCCCGTTGGCATCCACACTCCTGCTGTTAGCCCAAACCAAATCTCTCTTTCATTATTGAGCATAACTATTAGATCATTATACTCGGCTTGTATTGCCAAATTCTGGTAGTTTCCACTTTCGAGCGCTGTTAACATGACGTTGTAATCTCCCGCCATAAATTGTGTAACGTCATAATATAGAACATTGTAATCTTCTACCTTCATTAACTCAGAGGCATATTTTTTTAGAAATTTAAAATAATCATCTATTGCCCTTGCCATAGGCTCATAACTAGTACCCAATGCATTTAGTAGATAATCTTCATCTGCTCGTCTTTTATAATCTACTAAGGTGCTTACCAGTTTTGTTGAGTCAACCACTTCAAACGTTCCGTCATCAATGGCGAGTAAAATTGAAAGAAAGTCTGTATAATAATTTGATTTGCACTCTGCAATTAAGAATTCATGAACAGCTTTCAAACTGTCCATTTTACCATCCTCGTAAAACTGTGGTATAGCTTTCAAACAATTGTATCCAATGTCATAACAACTTGGAGTGCTTCGTTTGAGCTTACTCTCTAAGGCCTCACTTACCTGAGATTTTCCTGCCAAGGGTAGCACAACAACAAGGGCCAATAAAAGTAAGTTGCGCATAACCCTGCTATTTATCTCCAAAGAAGCTATCCACAAATTCGTGTTTATTGAACACCTGCAAATCGTCTATACCTTCTCCTACTCCAATGTATTTCACTGGTATTTTAAACTGATCCGAAACCCCTATTACCACCCCGCCTTTGGCAGTACCATCAAGTTTGGTAAGTGCCAGGGCATTTACATCGGTGGCCTTGGTAAAGTGCTTGGCTTGCTCTATAGCATTTTGCCCGGTAGACGCATCTAGTACCAATAGCACTTCATGAGGCGCATCAGGAATCACCTTTTGCATCACTCGTTTTATTTTACCCAATTCATTCATTAGGTTCACTTTATTATGAAGTCTACCAGCGGTATCTATCAATACCACATCGGCATTTTGCGAAACGGCTGATTGTAAGGTATCAAATGCCACCGAGGCAGGGTCAGAACCCATACCCTGTTTTACAATGGGCACACCCACTCTCTCACTCCATATAGTAAGCTGATCTACTGCTGCTGCTCTAAAAGTATCGGCTGCACCCAATACTACCTTGTAGCCTTTTGATTTGAATTGGGATGCAAGCTTACCAATTGTGGTTGTTTTACCAACGCCATTTACACCTACCACCATTATTACATAAGGTCTTTTACTGGCAGTAATTTCAAAATCTATGAGCGACTCCGTTTCATTTTCCGAAAGCAAAGCAGCTATTTCCTCTCTAAGTATTTTATTCAACTCTGAGGTTCCCATATACTTATCTCGAGCTACACGTGCCTCTATCCTTTCTATAATTTTTACTGTGGTAGTGATGCCCACATCCGAGCTCACCAGCACTTCCTCCAAGTCATCTAGTACCTCGTCATCTACTGTACTCTTGCCAGCTACTGCACGCCCTAGCTTGGCAAACATGCTCTCCTTAGACTTCTCAAGACCTTGGTCTAGTTTCTGTTTTTTCTCCTTGCTAAAAAGTTTTCCAAAAAAGCTCATTTACACCCTGTTTTTTATGCGTTTGCAAATATCGTGTTTTAGCGCCATCCCGTATTAATTACAGAAATTTACTATCTATGCGGCCTCAGATCAAATCGACATAATGAAAACTTTCTTTACGCTCATTTCAATTGGCATTGGCTTAGTAAGTTGGGGCCAAATAGATTGGAATTACTACCAACCTCTCAAAGCTAAAGGCAACATTCCGGCTGAGTTTACTCAAGAGTACGCTGATAAATATTCTGCAGAAAGCCGAGCTATTTCAAACAATAAGGAGAAATCTGAGCGACACCGAGAGGAAACCTTTCATTTACGAAGTCAATATTTTATTAATGAATTTTTAGCTTCAGGCAATGTTGTGTTTGGAGACACTATAAGCCAATATTGCGAGCAAATTCTTGATCACCTGTTGGTAAACAACCAAGAATTGAGATCAAAAATCAGAGTATATACCGTAAAGAGCCCGGAGGTAAATGCCTTTGCTACCGATAATGGTATTATCTGTGTAAACCTGGGCCTTATTGCTCAATTGGAGAATGAAGCCCAATTGGCTTATATCTTGGCACATGAAATTACCCACTTTAAGCTAGACCACGTTTTTGATCAATTTATTGAAGAGGAAAAAATAAAGGAAGGCTCAGATACTTATAGAAGAAAATCGCAGGATGAAAAGCTGCTTGCGATGAGCACATATTCCAAATCGCATGAGATGGAAGCAGATCGTGAGGGGTTCAAAAACTACTATGACAAATCAGGCTACA
>JAUICR010000099.1 GCA_030427785.1 Bacteroidia bacterium
TCAACTCAAACTTGCGCTTAATATTGATTAATTCTCTCTCGGTACTCGGAAAAGTGGCTATTTCCCTTTCCAGCTTATCTATTCTGGTTTTATAATCATTGATTAAGATATCTGAACTTTCAATAATGTTTTTCAGATTCTCTTTTAATACAGCACGTTCTGAATTTATTTGAGAATCGAGCGCCTGCACACGAGGGTTATTTTCTTTGATACCAATGGCCAGGGCATTGCGCTGTACATACAGTTCGCTCAAGTTGCTAATCAGCTTTATTACCAAAGGATCGTTTACTCCCATAGAAGATGGTGCTACGATGGCCTCAAAGCCTCTGTCTTTTTCGAGGTAGGTGTATAAATAGCGATAGTACTTATCTGTGGTAAGTTGGCGCGAGTAATCATTTTCCAATTCATACAATCTATTGTACACCTCTTTTCCCTCATCGGATAAGTTAATAATCTTATTATCCGTTCTAAAAGTTTGAAGTATACCTTCCACTCTTCTTAGCGAGTCTTCGATTTGGTTTAACTCATGCGAAATAAACTTTAAGGTATTCTCTGCTATTTCATTTTTGTTTTCGAGGCCAAGATTTATGTATTCATAGTGAAGCGCATTCATATAGTCTCTGAACTTTTCAGGCGTAGGACCCGTCATTTTCATATCGATGGCAGCACTACCTTCGGCCGTTGGCGAAATTTTAAGTACAGAATTATAGTACTCTACTAAAGTTCTATAATCGTAAAACTGAAAGCGAATTCTGTTTTCCTTTATTTGTTCATCTTCAGCTTTAGTTCGCACTATTTTGAACCTGTAATTATCTCCCTCTATCCAATCTTCAAAATTTGCTGACACGCTAGGAATATCCAACACTCTTTTGGTTCTTTCATTGGCCACAAAGTTTGCTAATGAGTAATTGTAAAAGGCAGCATTTTTTGGGAATTCAATTTTGAAAGAGTTGCCATTTATTTCAGAAATTAAAAATTCTCCATTTACCAATTGGGTATGGGTGGTATCGTACACCACTTTAATGGGTGAATTGCTATAAAGCTCTGAGGATTTCAATCTTCCTTCGCTAAAATAGCTTACCTCCAAACTCATAGATTTCACAACCCTTTCGGTCAGTCCATAAGATTCAAGAATCACTACTTCGTTTTCGAAAGTTAGTCGTGGATTGTAATAGCCAATGGCACTCATCACAGCACCCATACCTCCCGTTTTATCTTCTGAACCTACCATTACCACGCTAGTAACATCGTATTGTCTTTGGGTGTATCTATTTACAATAAAGGCAATGGTAATGGCCAGGATGATGGCTAGTGCAAAAAGTGGCCACGCATTGATAAAGCGAAATATAATCGCCTTTAAATCTATTGTTTCCTCTTCTTTTTGCAGCTGGGGCTGAGTTTGATTAGAGTGTGTGTGTTGACGCATGAATGAATGTTATAGAATAGAAAAAGGTTTCAGCGCTTCATTTAAAATCTAGACAAAGTATATATCAGTGTAGCGGTAGACGCCAAGGCCCCTAGCACTGCCACAAAAGACCCAAAACCAGTAGTTCCGATACCAAAGGACTTGGCAGCCAATGGTTTAATATTTACTATATCATTGGGCTGAACAAAGAAATATGGATTACTCAGTACTTCTTGATCCGTGAGATCTACATTTACAATCACTATTCCCTCAGGGGTTTGCCTTAGGATTTGTACATCCCTCCTATCACCCACTACGCTGATATCTCCAGCCATAGCTATTGCTTCAAAAATGTTTACCTGGTTCTGATAAATCACATACTTACCGGGCCTGCTAATTTCGCCTACCACACTATAGCGCACGCCTGCAAGCTGTACTCGCACAAACACTGCATCTTCTTTAAAGTAATTTTTTAGCTCAGACTCTATTAAGGCTTGTACTTGTTCTATATCCAATCCTACTACAGCTACTTTGCCTACAATGGGCATTTCTATCATGCCGTCAAACTCAATGGTATAACCGTTAATATAGAAAAGCAGGTCGCCCGCGGCTGCGTTTAAATTTCCGAGACTACTAGAATTAAACATATCCGAGGTTTCCTTATCAAAGGATCTTACCTGTATACTTAAGATGTCGTTGGGTTGTAGTTTATACTTAGAACGCTCCAGCTGATAGAAGGCAGTGTCTGTTTTTTCGGGGTCGTCTTGTAAGTAGGTCAACTTTTTGCGCGAAATACAAGAAACGCTTATTACTGCCAGCAGCAATAGGAGAGTAAAATTCTTCATTAGATTGGGCCAGTTCATTTTCACGCGGCAAATATAAATTAAATTGGCAGCCGATGGGCACCCTTATCATCTGCACTTGAGGTGACAAGGATGGGGATTGTGAACCTGACTAAACGAACTGCGCTCGAAGTGACCTGGGTGGTCACTTCGAGCGCAGTCAAAATGGTCAGTTCGAGCCAGAACAAGAATTCAGGTCGAGCAAAGACCAGAACTCAGCCTCAGCGAAGGCGAGACCTATAAAATCACCATTCCTGCCGCTACCGTTTCATTGGTGGCTTCATCTATCAGAATGATACTTCCTGTTTGCCTATTGGTATTGTATTCGTCTACAAATAGTGGCTTTGTGGTTCTTAGCATTACACGAGCAATATCGTTTGCCTTTATTTCTTTATCATTTTCTACTCTATGCAAAGTATTGATATCTACTTTATATAAAATGTCTTTGATAATACAGCGAGCTTCATTGCTGGTATGCTTTACAGTGTACTTGGCACCGGGTATTGGGCCACGTTGGTTTAGCCAGCATAGCATTACGCCCAAATCTTGTGTTGCCACCGGCTGATTATTGGGGCGTACAATCATATCACCTCTTCCCACATCTATATCATCTTCCAAAGTCATGGTAACGGACATTGGGGCAAATGCTTCCTTCAGTGGTCCGTCATAGGTGTCAATAGATTTAATTTTAGACTCAAACCCAGAGGGCATTACAACTACCTCATCACCGGGTTTAAAAATTCCACCGGCTATTCTACCGGCATATCCTCTATAATCGTGATATTCATCAGAGTGGGGACGGATTACGGTTTGTACCGGGAATCGACAATCAATATGATTTTCATCGCTACCAATATGGATATTCTCTAAAGTATGCATTAGAGTTTCGCCACCGTACCAAGGTGTTTTTTCTGAGCGATTCACCACGTTATCGCCATGTAAAGCACTAATAGGCACAAAGCGAATGTCGTTTACATCCAGTTTAGAAGCAAAACTCTTGTATTGGTCTACTACCTTATTATAGGCTTCTTCGCTATAGTCTACCAAGTCCATTTTGTTGACACACACGATAAGATGTGGTATTTGCAGCAAGGATGCAATAAATGAATGACGGCAGGTTTGCTCTATCACACCATGGCGCACATCTACTAATATTAAAGCAAGATTAGAAGTAGAAGCTCCGGTAACCATGTTTCGGGTATACTGAATATGCCCGGGGGTATCGGCAATAATAAACTTGCGCTTGGGTGTAGCAAAGTAGCGATAGGCCACGTCAATGGTAATACCTTGCTCTCTTTCATCCTTTAGGCCATCAGTAAGCAGAGATAAATCTACATGTTCTAATCCGCGCTTATCACTGCTTTCTTGCACTGCTTCTATCTGATCTTCAAAAATTGATTTTGAATCATATAGCAATCTTCCTATTAATGTACTCTTTCCATCGTCTACACTTCCGGCAGTGGTAAAGCGCAGCAGCTCCATATCCAGGTAGCTATTAGTTTCGGTATTGTTAGTATCCATAATGTTTTATTTACGATTTACGATTTGGGATTTGGGATTTGGGATTTGGGATTTACGATTGAGGATTTGGGATTTACGATTTGGGATTTGGGATTTACGATTTGGGATTTGGGATTTACGATTTTATTTGTTTCGCTTTGATGGTTTTTATGCTTGCGACTATAATTCGTTATAGCTCATCATATTCCTTGTTAAACTTGGGATAAGAAACGGCTTCATATCCTACACTTTCAAGAAAGTCTAACCAAAACAAGGCCTCATCAGTTTCTTCTTCTACAATTTTTAATTTATATAGAAAATCTGGTGTGGATTTACCTCGAAGAGCTGCTTTATAATTGGCTGCAGCCGAAGCCGAAGCGCGACTCAATTGTCTTTTTACATCATAGTAATCCGAAGGAAACCTTATTTCCTTTAATTCAACAAAGAGTGCTACCGCAACATCTTTAAACCTTTTTGCTAAATCCTTCGAATCCATATTAACTCAATCTAAAATCGCAAATCAAAAATCTACAATTAGAAGTATCCCTGCTTTTTTCTATCCTCCATAGCGGTTTCACCACGCTTATCATCTGCTCTATTACCACGCTCGGTTTGACGAGCCGAAGCCACTTCCTCTACAATTTTTGCAAGCGTATCAGCAGTAGATTCTACTCCACCTGTGATGGTAATATCACCTAAGGTTCTAAATCGAATCATTTTGGTTTCGGGTACCTCATTGGGCCCAAGCTGAATATGCTCAGATACCGGCAACCAGGAGTTGTTTCTCCAAATCACTTCACGCTCATGGGCAATATACAATGAAGGTATAGCGATGTTTTCATGCAAAATGTATTGCCAAACATCCATCTCGGTCCAATTACTAATTGGGAAAACACGGAAATTTTCGCCCATGTTTTTCTTTCCATTAAAAAGGTTCCAAAGCTCCGGGCGTTGGTTTTTTGGGTCCCATTGTCCAAAGTCATCACGATGCGAGAAGAAACGTTCTTTAGCGCGCGCTTTTTCCTCATCTCTACGGGCACCCCCCATACAGGCATCAAAATTGTTTTTTTCTATACAATCAAGTAGCGAGGTAGTTTGCAAAGCATTTCTGCTGGCATTCTTACCACTTTCTTCGCGTACACGCCCCTGGTCTATTGATTCTTGTACACTACCCACAATGAGTTTTACTCCTAATTCCTTTATTAGGTCATCTCTAAATTTCATCGTTTCGGGAAAGTTGTGCCCCGTATCGATGTGCACTAGCGGAAATGGAATCTTGGCGGGCCAAAAAGCCTTTCGCGCCAAATGGGTAAGCACTATTGAATCTTTTCCTCCAGAAAATAAAATTGCTGGATTTTCGAACTGTGCATAAACTTCACGCATCACAAAGATGGATTCAGCTTCAAGTTCTTTTAGGTGAGTTAATGAATACTTCATATTTGAAATTGACTATTTAGTAGATTCATTCATGGAATAAACCGTGGCAATACTAAATACTTATTAATTATTGGTTTTTATTTTTAGGTCAATAGCCTTAATTATCTGTTCTACGCCCTCTTCTACTGATAGTTCGGCCGTTTTAATTCTAATATCCGGATTGGTGGGTTCTTCAAAGGGTGAGCTTATTCCAGTAAAATTGGATATCTCGCCAGCCCTTGCTTTAGCATACAATCCTTTTACATCTCTTTTTTCGCACTCTTCTATAGGACAATCTACGTATACTTCAAAATACTGATCAGCTCCCAAAAGTTTTTTTAATTGATTACGTTCCTCCTCAAAGGGTGTAATAAAGGCAGTAAGGGTAATTACCCCGGCATCTACCAGTAGTTTTGCCACCTCGCCTATCCTTCTGATATTCTCTTTGCGCGCAGCATCCGAAAAGTCTAAATCCTTATTAAGGCCAGCTCGAATATTATCGCCATCCAGAATGTAGGTGCTCATGCCGCGCTCAAATAACTTTTGCTCCAATCTACTGGCTAGTGTAGATTTTCCTGAACCGCTTAATCCCACAAACCAAATCACCAGCGAGCTATGGCCTTTTTGCCTTCGCCTATCCGAAACTGATATTTCGTGACTATGGGGAATAATATGAAGTTTTTCACTCATAACAGACTGAATTTAAAGGCGGCAAAGGTCAAAAAAATTGCCGCATACACAAAGCTTAAGGGAAGCCCTATTCTAACAAAATCAGAAAAGGAATAATTACCAGCTTCCATTACCATTAAGTTAGTTTGGTAGGCAAATGGCGTGGCAAAACAACAAGAAGCTGCAAAAGCAGCTGTAAGATATAATGCAGTAGCCGGCACACCCCCAATAGAAGCGAGGCTATATACTATTGGAAATATGATACTGATGGCCGCCACATTGGTAATCATAGAAGTAAGCAGAAAGGTGGTAAAAAATACAGCACCTAAAATGACCATAGGACTCCATGATTCGGCATTGGCAAATAAACTTGCCGTAATAAAATCTGCGGTTCCACTATTAATTAAAGCATCGCCTAGGGCAAGTGCTGATACCAGAATAGCCAGTAAATCAAGACTAATGTTCTGCTTTACTTTTTCCATACTAGTTAATCCCAATAGCAATTGAGAAAACAAAATGATAAACAAGCCGCTTAATAGGCCCAATAAACCTACGGCAATAAAGGCTACACTTACTAATGAAATGCTTACAAAAGTCCACAGTTTCCATTTGGCCATTTTCTCAGGGCGTGCTATCGTATTAATTATTAGCAAATCATTGGTGCGGCTAATCTTCTCTTTAAAATCATCGCCTGCTATAATCAGCAATAGGTCTCCGGTCCTCAATTCTACCGAGCCTATTTTTCCGCTTATCTGTTCTCCCAATCGGTGTATCCCAATAATGGCTGCATCATAGCGCTCTCTAAACCCTGACTCCTTTACCGATTTATGATCCAGGCTACTGTTTTGGGTTACAATGGCTTCTACAATATCATTTTCTGCATTCAAAGTATCCGTATGCGAAATTTTTAGCTCCAGACCCTTTATGGAGTTTATCACATTGAGCGTAGTGGCCGTTTCGCCAGCAAAAAGCAATATGTCTCCCTCGTTCAAAAACTCAGTGGGTTTTACAGGAGAAATTCTTCTATTATCACGGATAATTTCTGTTATAAAAACACTCGTTAAACTTCTTAATCCCGCATCTTGTATCGTCTTGCCAATTAACTCTGATCCATTTACTATTCTAGACTCTACCAGATACTCGCGGGCTTTTTCTTCCAGGGCCTTTAATATCTCTTTATTATCGCGCAGCAACCAAGGTCCGGCTATAAACATAAATAGCAAACAGCCCAGTGTAACCAGTAAACCCGGAATAAAAAAATCGCTAAAGGTGAGTTGAGTCTGATTGTTTTCTGACAACAGACCATTCAACACAAGATTGGTAGAAGTTCCTATTAAAGTAATTACCCCTCCTACTATAGCACTATAGGACAAAGGAATAAGCAAGCGTGAAGGGTTGATATTGTGCTTGCGGCCCCATTGATACACATAAGGCATCATCATAGCCACCACAGGGGTATTATTCATAATAGAACTTACTGCCGAAACGGAAACGCCCATTCGCAAAATAAACGACCGCTGATTACCGGTAGATCCAAATAATTTCTCGAAAAAACCCGCAAAATTGAAATGATCATTTATTCCTGCAGTAATAATAATAAGAGTGATAATCGTAGCAATAGATGGATTGCTCAGCCCTGATAACAGGTCTTGAAATTGGATACTTCCTCCCAACATCAGCAAAACTGCCGTCATCAAAAATACCCAGGAAGCTTTTACCTTATCGGTAACAAGCACCCCTATCATCCCTACTATGACTAGGATTACAAATAATATTTGGTAGGATTCGGGTATCAAGGCTCGATTAAATTTTTGCCAAAAATATTAAAAGTCTATAACTCTTATAGACTTTTATCACTTTTATAAATTCGCTCAATAATTTCCACCACTTTTAAGCCTTCCAAAGCATTGGTTGTTATGTTTTCTTTTCCTTTTAAAACATTCATCACATTATTAAAAACATAACCGTGATTATTGGCGCTACCTTTATACGGTCCATAATCATTTGGTGGATTTATAGGGGCCAGTTCGGGCATTGTATAATCTTTTATATGGCAATACTCTACCTTGTCCATGTATTGCCCTCCTATTTTTAGTGTGCCATTTTGCCCGATTACCGTCACACTACTTTCAAAATTTTGATCCCAGCAGGAGGTGGAGAAATTTATTACCCCGATTCCTTCGTTTACAAAATCAAAAGTCACAATACCTGAATCTTCAAAGTCTGTTAAATCTTTATGATTGAAATCAACCATTCTTGAATGGATATTGGTGATATCGCCAAATACCCAATACAGGATATCTACAAAATGACTGAATTGGGTAAACAAAGTTCCGCCATCCAGGGTTTTGTTACCGTGCCAAGTTTGGCCATTATAATAACGCTCATCTCTGTTCCAGTAGCAGTTTACCTGCACCATATTTATTTTGCCAAGTACGCCACTATTCACCAGTTCTTTCAGCCACTTGGCCGGTGGCGAATACCTGTTTTGCATTACGCCAAATACATACTTGCTATGATGCAGGGCTGTATAGATCACTTTTTCAGCTCCTGATTTTGTAAGGGCGATAGGTTTTTCGAGCACCACATGCAGGCCTGCCTCCAGCGCTTGCACTGCTTGCTCAGCATGCAAACCATTGGGCGAGGCCACACATACCACATCTAAATCATGATGATGATCAAGCAATGTTTTAAAGTCCTTATACAATGGTGTTCCCTCAAACTCTTTAAAATCATCAGGGTTGGGATTGGGTTCGCAAAGAGCTACCAAAGTAGCTTCTGGATGATTTGCAATAATATGAGCATGCCTACGGCCTATACGGCCACAGCCTACTACCCCAAATCGTATAGAAGTATTCTGCATTTTATTTCATTACTTTTTTTACCACATCATCCTTCTTCTCGTACCAATCGCCACTTTCTTCGCATTGTGCCCTACCTGCTCCGTCAAAATGCAAACGATGGCCATACTCACTCATCCAACCAATTTGTACAGCAGGATTTCCCACCATCAAAGCATAAGGCTCTACATCTCTTAGCACTACCGCCCCGGCACCTATAAAACAATACCTACCCAAGGTAATACCGCATACTATGGTAGAATTTGCTCCTATAGTAGCACCCTTCTTCACTCTGGTTTTTAGGTATTTGTTTTTTCGCACCACTGCGCTTCTCGGGTTAAGTACGTTGGTAAAAACGGCTGAAGGACCAATAAACACGTCATCTTCACATAAAACTCCGGTATAGAGCGAAACGTTATTCTGCACTTTTACGTTATTACCCAACTGAACGTCAGGAGAAACCAATACATTTTGACCAATGTTGCAATTAGCACCAATAATAGATTTGGGCATTATATGCGTAAAATGCCATATTTTAGTTCCTTTACCAATAGTACTACCATCGTCAACAACGGCAGTATCATGAGCGAAATATTCGGGATGTGTCATTCTTTAAAAATTGTCGCAAATATATCCCATAAGGATGTTTAACTTATTTTTACCGCTTGTTGGCTCATTTAATGTTTCGGATATTGACCGACTTTATGATATTGCGACCAAGTTTAGAAATGACTATGAAAACAACTACCATATTTATACTCTCCATTTTCTCAAGTTTACTAATGGGTCAAGGCTTAGTGGAAAATCTTTCACTTGAAAATACCGGCCCTTGCCCAATTTTTGCAACCGATATAGAAGATATTGCTACACCATGGACTGCCGACTTTGGCACTCCTGATTATTTTCATGTAAGTTGTGGATTTCCTGGCGATGCTAGCTCTACCAATAATGCCATCCCATTTGACGGAGATGGATTTGCAGGAATTGCCATGTATGGAGATACCGGAACTGCTTATGTGCGAGAGTATCTACATGGTAAATTGAAATTCCCACTTACGGCCGGGCAGTTTTACAGAGTTACTTTTTATGTAAAACCTGTAAACAATTCTGTAGCAGGATGGGGATATGCCATTAATAATATAGGAATGCATTTGAGCAATGAGCCTTTGGATACTATTCCACTTGACAAGGTATTGCCCTATAAGCCTCAGGTGTACGCTGTAGACCCTGTGGTAGCCGAAAGCTATTGGTCAGCAGTGTGCGGTGTATTTGAAGCCAAGGGTGGCGAAGAATATATTACTATAGGAAACTTTAAAGATGATGCGGGCACTGATGCAGTTCCTCTGTTGGGAGCAACCGGACCACAAGGTGCCTATTACCTAATAGATTATGTAGAGGTAGTACCAAATGACCTGCCTCAACTACCTAAAGACACTATAATTTGTACCGATCAGCGTATTGATGTTACTTTTGACCAGCCAGATGTTACAGTAGAGTGGAACGATGGGTTTACCGGGAAAAACTTTGTAATTACTAGCCCTGGTACTTATAGCGCCACTATTTCATCTCCTGGATGTACTTATGTAGATACTTTGGTAGTAGCTCCTGCCAATTGTGTAGAGTGTAAACTATACATACCCAATGCATTTACCCCCAATGGTGATCATATAAATGACCTATTTGAAATAAAAGCCAGCTGTGCTGAAGAGCTGGTAGAGTATCATCTTATGATATATGACAGATGGGGACAAAAAGTGTATGAAAGTTATAGTATAAATCAGCCATGGAATGGAGGTGAATTCTTAGAAGGTGTATATGTATATAATGTAGAATATACCTACCCACTGTACAGGCAAACGCAAACTTTAAGCAGAAGAGGAACTATTACACTTATTAAATAGAAACTACTTCACAAAGCATAAAACTCCAGTCAGTAATGATTGGAGTTTTTTTTTGACCATAACTTACCATGATTTAATGCATTGATAAGCCGCTGAATTGAGCCATGAAAAGAATCTACTTTTTAATTATCCTAACCACCATACTAGCTTGCTGTGATGAGCGAAACACAACAAACCCAATGGAATCGTTTACTCATTGGGCGGGGCTTCCACCCCACGATAGTTTGAGATTACTAAATGGCACTTATTGAGAATCTGCACATTGGGCAAAAGAATATGAGGTGTACTTACAATTAATGCCTACTGAGAAGTGGTGGAATACATTCATTCAACAAAACGCCCTAATTCGCACTAAAGAGAAATGGAGCCCCCCGAATGAGGCACCAAGTTGGTTTAGGCCAACTCCAAGTAATAGAATGTATTATTTGGGAGAATCGGAATTCAATAACTCACGCTACTTTAGAGATAGCATTTCAGGCGATTGTTACATTTATGAAATACAATTGTAGTAAGCTTAATTTCATTGAGCCCCTCAGCCAACCTTACTTCATAATATTCAGGTATCCAGTTTTCTGAACCTGATCAGAACTAAAATTGTACATATAAATATCGGCCTTGGCAATTTCTCCACCAATGGTTCCATCCCAAAATTCTTCAAAGGGTCTATCCGTTTCAAAAACCTTACTACCCCATCTTGTATAAATTTCCAATCGAGCATTTTCGAAACAGCCCGGATTCGACTTTAGTTCGTACACATCGTTTAATCCGTCATTATTGGGCGTAAAAGCGTTGGCCATAAATAGCTCCTCTTTTTCGCTAGGATACACCTCTACCGTTTTAGTAGCCGTACATCCTTCCGCATCTATAAGTTTTAAGGTATACTTACCTGCCTTTAGTTTTTGTCCATGTTCTACCAATTTTCCATCCAACCAAAACTCAATTGGGTACACGGCATTTTGAACAGTTAATTCCAGAATGGCATCCTCATTACTATTACAAGTTGGATCTTCTAAATAAAAATCGAAATCCATATTTTTTGAACTCAACACATAAGTTTCTTCTGCCTGACAACCCAGCCTATCTATTACAGTAAGCGTGTAAGTGCCTGGTGCAAGGCCTGAGCGGCTCGTAGTGGTGTCACCATCACTCCATAGGTACTGGTAGGGAGCACCATGCCCACCAGTAGCGGATACGGTTATTTGTCCATCATCCATACTATTACAGCTTGGCTGCTTTAGGGTAGTAGCTGTTATACCAATTTGATTGGCAGGGAATATTTCAAACTCGATAAGAGAAGTACATCCTACTCCATTTTCTACCCACACACTGTATTTACCCGGACCTAAATTAACTACTCCGCCATTGCTTACTTTTCCTAATACCGTTTGAATACCTCCAATAACATGATTGCCGGAAGGACTGATATAAACTTTACCATCACTAGCTCCTGCACACGAAACATGCTTAATACTATCAATAATGGCATAAAAAGTATCGGGCTCAGTAATAGTAAAATTAGCTGATGCCTGGCAACCCATACCGTCTATTACACTTACGGTATAAGTTCCTGCTACTCCATTTTGCATCACCTTTCCTTGTTGGCTATTGTTCCAATTGATTGTGTAAGGCTTGGTTCCACCTGTCACATCAATTTCTATATAGGCAGATGGCTCTCCATAGCACAATACATGCTCAAGGCTATCTAAGGTTATTTTTATACTATCCTTGGTTGGTATCATCATAAATAAACTGTCTACACAACCTGCAGCATCAGTTACTATTACATAAGCCGGACCACCGTGTAGAGTTCCGTTTCCAGGATTGCTTACACTGTTATTCCAACGGTACGTATAAGGTGCTACTCCTCCATTTACCTGCACCGCAGCATAACCATTTGCCACACCAGGGCAACTTGGCGAACTCATAGTATCAAGACTAATGTAGATAGGAAGTGTAGATTGAATTGTAAAATCCAAACTATCTATACATCCGCGCACATCTGAT
>JAUICR010000323.1 GCA_030427785.1 Bacteroidia bacterium
AGTGATTCTAGTTTTCTAAACGATCCGGATATTATAGGTAACCAACCCACAACAAACTTTGGTTTTAAAGTTGGTGCATTTCTAGACAAACGAGACAGCAGATATACTCCTACTAGCGGGTATTTCATTGGTGCCGAAAACACTTTTTTCCTTTTCGACCTAAACTATCAATTACCATATACCAAAACAGTGATAGATGTCAGAAAATATTTCAATCCATGGTACAAGCACATCATTGCTGGGCAAATTTCCACAACATTTTGTACCGGGAATGTTCCGTTTTATGATTTAGCCTTAATGGGTGGAGATAGCCAAATGCGAGGATGGTATACTGGTGCCCTGCGAGATAATGTACTACTAGATGGCCAAATAGAATATCGTATGCCCATCTGGAAAATCTTTGGAATGGTAGCTTGGGTAGGAACAGGCCGCGTAGCTGACTCGTTTGAAGAATTAAGCCCAGATGGCTTTTGGATTTCGTACGGTGTAGGAGCCAGGATAAAAGTAGATAGCAAAACCCCTGCTAACATGCGTTTTGACTGGGGTTTTGGAAATAATGGCGTGAGCCAGTTCTATATCAGTTTTGCTGAAGCTTTCTAAACTTTCTCCAGCATTTCCTTCACCATCTCCTCTAGCGAATAATCGGGCTTCCAGCCCCAATCCTGTTGCGCTACTTTATCATCAATGCTTTGGGGCCAGCCCAAGGCAATAGCATTTCTACTATCTACATTGTAGCTGATTTTGAAATCTGGTAGTTCCTTTTGAATGGCTTCGGCCAATTGCTTAGGCGTAAAACTAAAAGCCGCCAAATTATACGAGGTACGAACCTTTACTTGCTCAGCTGGCGCTTCCATAATGCCGATAGTAGCCTTAATAGCATCGGGCATATACATCATGGGCAAGGCGGTATCTTCAGCCAAATAGCACTCATAGCTTCCGTCCTTTTTGGCTTTATGAAAAATATCTACGGCATAATCTGTAGTTCCTCCGCCCGGCTCTGTTTTATATGAAATCAAGCCCGTGTAGCGCAAGCTGCGCACATCACAACCGTATTTCTTAAAGTAATAGTCGCACCACAACTCACCACTTAGTTTGCTAATGCCATATACGGTACCGGGGTCCATCACTGTGCTTTGTGGCGTATCTTGCTTGGGTGTGGTAGGCCCAAAAGCTGCAATAGAACTTGGCCAATACAACCTGTTAAACTGCTTTTCGCGAAGCATCTCTAGAGTATGAAAAAGACTTTCCATATTAAGGTCCCAACCTTTCATGGGCATCTTTTCGGCAGTAGCCGATAGCATAGCCACCAGGTGATAAATTTGAGTAATACCATGTTTTGAAACTACTTCTTCCAGTCTGGCTCTATCTGTAGCATCTACTTGCTCAAAAGGGCCTGACTCCAAAATATGCGCAGCTGGTTCTCTTAAGTCGCTAGCCACTACATTTTCGCTACCGTATTTCTGGCGCAGGGTTTCTACCAAGTCGGTTCCTATTTGGCCTGAAGAGCCGAGTATTAAAATCTTTTCTTGCATGATTCCTCAATATTACGCGGCAAATATAATCGAAGAATTAGCTTGGCGTAATTCTCATTATTTACAGCAATAATTGCTAGCTAAGAATGCCGTACCTTAACATTTCCTACATTTAGCAAACCAAAAAATTAAAGCCTTGTTTAAAAACAGAATTGTTTCCCTCGCCCTACTGCTATTGAGTTTTGCTATGCAAGACCTCTACTCTCAAGCCTACCCTCGTATAGATACACTTTTAGTGCAACCTACTACTCCTACGATATATGATAGTATTCAAATTATTTCAGATTCGTATATATATAGCACTGGTACTACATTTCGAGATTCGATTTCTATTGTTGGAAACACGGTGCTAATAACTAATTGGATAAGCAGTAATTTTCAAGCGACTCCAGTTACTATTCGGGATACTTTTCAAATAGGAAAACTGCCAGCAGGGCAGTATACGCTACATTTTAAAAGTTATTTTGGTGTAATGGGTACCAATTCATACACAAAAACTGATTCCTCAGATACATCTATGAATTTTCAAGTAATAGATGACATTGGCCTGTATGAAGTGCCGCTAAACCACAATACGCTAAGGCTTTTTCCTAACCCTGCTAGTAGCATACAAGAGCTTGTGCTAAACACACCAATTCCGCAAAACCTGGTCATTTCTCTTCATGAGGTATCGGGCAAAAAAATTCAGGATATTTTCAGTGGTTTATCGGTGCAGGGTAAGCAGAGCTTTGAGGTTGATTTAAGTCAATTGCCGCCCGGCCTATATGTGTATCATGTTTTGATGGAAAACGAAATCAGGTCGCTGAAGTTTGTGAAGGAATAAGGAGCCCACGCATTCAGCCCACAGCCTTTTCTCATTCCTGTGAAAACAGGAATCTCT
>JAUICR010000324.1 GCA_030427785.1 Bacteroidia bacterium
ATGGAATTACGCAGATAAGCTTGCCTTTTTCAAGAATCAGGTGGGAACGAGTGACCCGACCAAGTGGTCGCATTATATGTACGACAATGCAGGTAATCGAATCAAAAAGGTGGTTAACACCGGTTCGGGTAAGCAGGTAGTTACGGTATATATTGACGGTATTTTCGAACATAGCTACACCAAGAACAGCGGTACGATAGATACAACCCGGCATTACAATATCCACCGGATAATGGATGGCTCAAGTATGGTCGCTACTTTGCAGGTGGGTAGCGATGCTGATGACACCATCAATATTGCTAAGAAATTCTATACCGCTGATCATATGGGCAATATCGCTGCGACTTATGAAGAGAGCAGTACACTCATCAATTTCGAAGAGTATTACCCTTTTGGAGAAACTTCCTATGGTGGATATGCCAAAAAGCGATACCGATACAATGGCAAAGAAAAAGATAGTGATACTGGGCTGTACGAATATGGCCAGAGGTATTATGCACCTTGGTTATGTAGGTTTGTGAGTGTGGACCCGATTGCGGAGGACTTTCCACAACTTAGTAGTTACAATTATGCTTCCAATAGGCCTGAGTCTGCGAGAGATTTAGAAGGGCTGCAGGCAAGTGATGAGCAAAATGGGGCAAACAATAATGGCGGCGGAGGTGATTTAACAGAAGTAAAAACAGTTTTCGATAGTACTATAAAAATTCCTGAAGGGTCAATTACATCACAGACTGAAGACGGTGAAGTAATTTCATTTACACAAGGGAATAAGGAGTTTTTCTTTGACCCAAGTATAAAATGGTATTCCACACTAGGAGGCGAAAATGTTTATGATGTTACGCAGTTTAGTAGTTCAATTGATGCGCCCAGATACTTGCAAGTTGCATTTAAGGAATTCATGGCAGATGGAGGTTTTGAAAAATGGGATGGAATGAATTGGGATAGAGGTGAAAAAGAGGTAAACTTTTTCAGTAATGTTACTCAAGGAAATTCAATTTATCATGTTAGCTCACGTGCGCGATATACTGAAAGTGATTACCCTGAAGTTGGGACTGGTGAAAGTATGATTCCAATATGGGGTTCTGGAAGACAAGCGTATAACGATTTTCAAGATGGTAACTATGGATGGGCTGCTTTTAACTCTGCAATGGCTATTTCTGACGTATTTTTAATGAAGTCTATAACTACGGGTATTGCAAAGGGTGGACTTAAGGCGTATGGTAAAAGTTTTAAAAATTGGTCAGGAGGTGGAGGTTGGAGGAGTTTCTACGGAAAATCAGGATTTGCTAAAGATGGTCAACATCTACATCATTGGTTACTCAAAAGGAATGGGCAAAAATCAGGCACAGATTGGGCTTGGAAATTCAAAAATCAAATGTGGAATTTAAAACCAATGGCTAGTCCTAAAATGCACACTGCTGTCCATGGATGGGGTAAAAATGCTTATGGTCCTATTGGCAGAGCTTGGTACGGCTCACCGACATGGGTGAAGTTTAGTATATTTTCTGTAGGCGGCCGAGGGATTGACTATTTTAGAGAATAAAATATGATTTGGGATGGAAAACATCACAGTAAACAAAAATATTGAGTTCCCAGTTGCGCTATTATCAAACAAGGGAATTCTAGATTTTGCTCGAGATATAAGGGAGTTAAGTACTTGTAGTAAAGTGGCATTCAAGAAAAGATATTTCGAGTCACTAAAAATTATAGACTCTAATGGAGTTCAGTTTCAAGTTATGTCTTACTTAAATAAATTTAGTCTTAAGAATTGGCTTCTCGGAAAAGTAACCGTTAAGTTATTTATTGAGCAAACAGGAGACCAATTGGATGAAAACAGTTTTACTGAATTAATATTGAAGTCATTAAGAACAAATGAAGCTTTTTGGGAATCAGGTGCTTCTTTTAATGAATTGGAAAAAGCGATAACAAATGAAACTTCTGTAAAAAAGATTATCAACACCCTTGCTAATTATTATTTCAAAGGAATTTTCAACTAGGCATTCCTGTAAATTATAAAAGGCTAATCCTGTAATGGGTTGGCCTTTTATTGTTTCAATCCCTCGTAAACAAGCCTACAATAGTCCAGCATGATAAGCAACTCTTTCTTCTCGCAATCGGGCAGTTTTAGTTCAATCTTTGAATTGCAATTAAGATTATGTGAACGAAGTAGCTTACAACGCCCGGGGTCAAAAAATCATGACGGCATCAGCCAGCGTATTTACACGCTATACATACGACACTGAAACCTTTAGAGTAGTCAGAATCCGGACCAGTAAGTACAATAAAACGGGAAACACCTGGACACCAATAAGCGGTATCAGGCTAAACCGGGGTTACGCTTACGATCTGATGAGCTCAGTAGTAAAGGAATACAATTACACACCTCG
>JAUICR010000325.1 GCA_030427785.1 Bacteroidia bacterium
TGGAAACTACTCCTAGGCTTTGCTATTAAGCCCTTCGACAAAAAATAGAGCGCCTATAGTTTCTTATCTTGGTCTGCTTTAGGCACTCAATGCCTATAAGCCTAGCCTTATGAGCCAATGAAAAAACAATTCATTTATTTTTTGATTTTCGGTCTTTTACTGGCTTGCAAAAAAACGGAGCAGGATCCCCCAACAGTCAGTCTGCCCTCGCACATCCAGTATTTTGGGTTTACCCTAATTGATACCTACTGGGACGACCCTAGCGATGCAGAGACCAAAACCAACTATGCTGACGAAGTTTATACTTTTAGTAACCTGGCAGATATTTTAGTGGTAAATCCTTCTGACAGCTTAAACCATAGATTACAAACCTTTTTTGATTTTAACCTAAAAGCAGTACTACACCTCCACGAACTCTTTTTTGAATTTATCGATACCAACGGTTCTTCAGGAGCCAATTATGACCTACGAGCAAACTATCAGGAAAGGTGGGATCAGTTTAAAAGCGCTAATCAGTCCGTTTTATCTGCAAATACCATTGCCGCTTTTTATATAGGCGAAGAACCAACCTGGAATGGCATATCCTATTACGAATTAAACACCGTGGCCTTGTTGGTTAAAAAAGATTTTCCAGGCATACCGCTAATGATGATTGAGGCGTACCCAGCATTAAAAGATCTACAAGTACCCCCCAAAATTGATTGGGTAGGCTTTGATCGCTATTTTATAAAAAACCCAAACAGCAGTGCCGCTTTTCAGGAGAATTGGAAACTACTATTATCAAAACTATCTAACAGTTCGCAAAGAATAATGGTAATAATGGACAGCCATTATATACAGGAATTACATGGAGACTACGGAAATATCAGCATTCAGGAAATGAATACAGTGGCCAACAACTATTACGAATTGGCTAAGAATAATGAACGTGTAATTGGCCTACTGGGCTATTTCTGGCCAAATGGATTTGATATTGCTACATCAACAGGAGCTAGAGGAATGCCTGAGAATGTAAAAGCTGAATACTATAAAATAGGAAAGGAGATTACTGGTAAAAAATAATACTGCACTTTACCCGTCTTTGCGAGCTCTAGTTTTATTACAGCATCAATGCAACGAAATATTATACAATGGGAAGAATACATTTATTTGAGTTTGAAGACCAAAAATGGTTTCCAAGCTTTTTGAGAAACTACGTGACCGACTTCTTACAGTTTTTGTCGAATAAAACAAAAATGTACAAACCCATCATCCCAATAATTAAAAAGGGATTAGAAAAAAGTAATACTACCCAAATAATAGACCTTGGGTCAGGGGGCGGAGGTGGGCTTATTTGGCTTAACTCCGAACTAAAAAAAGAAATACCCAACCTTAATATAGTATTAACTGATTTTTATCCCAATATTCCAGCTTTTAAGCAAACAAAAAAGACAGCTCCTAATTTTGACTACGAGGAAAAACCCGTGGATGCGAGAAATGTCCCAACCCATTTAACAGGCTTGCGCACACAGTTTTTGTCTTTACATCACTTTAGACCAAAAGACACACAGAAGATTTTACAAAATGCTATAAACTCTGAAAGTGCTATTGCCATTTTTGAGGGGCAAGAACGAAGTGTAGCAAGTATTGTGGCCATGCTTTTTTCTCCCATTAGCGTTTTGCTCACCACCCCTTTTATTAGACCCTTTAAAATTGGACGGATTATTTTTACCTACTTAATTCCAGTGGTTCCATTATTTGTGCTGTGGGATGGAGTAGTATCATCACTTCGAACCTACTCTGTAAAAGAAATGAACGACCTCATTGAAAGTTTGGATGGAAAAGAAAAATTTGATTGGGAAATCAACAAGGTGAAATCTGGTCCTAGTGTAGTGTTATACTTGCTAGGCACCCAAAAACAAGACTTCTAACTCCTGCAATAGAAACCAGAAGCAGATAGTGAAGGCATGCCTGCTAGCGATAGCGCTTGTTGGCTACCTTTGCCGCCATTCCAATTTTATCAAAAATGAAAACCATTTCAATTGCATTGCACGGTGGTGCCGGTACTATAAGCCGCAGCCACATGAGTGCCGAAAAAGAGGCTGCGTACCGCGCTACACTTCAGTTGGCCCTAAGCACTGGCTACAGTCTACTTAAAGATGGAAAGCCCGCCCTGGATGCTGTGGAGGCTACGGTAAAAATTTTGGAAGATTCACCACTTTTTAATGCAGGAAAGGGAGCCGTTTTTACCCATACCGGCAAGCATGAAATGGATGCCTCTATTATGGATGGCTCTAATTTGGAAGCGGGAGCTGTGGCAGGTGTTAGCGGAATAAAAAATCCTATTACACTATCGCGCAGGGTGATGGAAAATTCGGAA
>JAUICR010000100.1 GCA_030427785.1 Bacteroidia bacterium
TACCTCTACACTGCCGTTTATGGCTGGATGCATTGGCACGAAAAAGAAGGAGCCATAGCTCAATCCTTAAGTTGGAATACCCATGGAATCATTGTGCTTGCGGGTGTTTCATTAGTTCTCATTTCCGGTTTTTTACTAAAAAAAATGAGCGATGCCGCAACGCCTTTTGTAGATAGTTTCACCACAGTATTCAGCATTTTTGCTACCCTCATGATGATTAATCTCATTCCAGACAATTGGGTGTATTGGATAATTATCGATGCAGTTTCGGTGTGGCTTTATTACAAAAGACAGCTTTACCTTACCGCTGCTCTTTTTGTGCTTTATACTATTTTGGCAATAAATGGCTTGATACAATGGACCTAAAACAACCACGAAAAATTGTACTCACAGGCCCTGAGTCTTCCGGAAAATCTCAGCTATGCCGTCAGCTAGCTCAGCATTACAATTGCTCGTATGCACCTGAGTACGCCCGCTTTTTTTTAGAACAATATCAGAAGCGGTACGATTTTGATTTACTGCTTACCATAGTAAGGGAACATCTTGCTTTTCAGCAAAAAAAAATTGAAGAAGCCGACAATTTGATTTTCCTGGATACCGATTTACTCAACTTTAAAATATGGGAACAAGAAGTATATGGAAAGGTTCATCCTTTTATTGAAGAAAAAATTCCGGAGGAAAAAAATCACAGCTACCTCCTACTCTACCCGGATATTCCTTGGGAAGCGGACCCACTGCGCGAAAACCCAGATAATCGCCCGTATTTGTTTGAGCGCCACAAATCTTTGCTCGAAGAACTCAATCGCCCCTTTCGTATAATTAAAGGTGATGGCGCTCAACGGTTTAAAAATGCCCTTTCTGCCATTGACGAATTAATTTAATTCTGCTTGGCCTATTCGCCAAAGCACCTTAGCTTCGCGCCACATCTCTAAGGGGTGTCCCGGTATTTATCGGGGCTGAGATTATACCCAATGAACCTGGGCGGGTAATGCTGCCAAGGGAAAGTTTTATTCAAATATTTAATTAATACAAGCGAGTAATAGCCCCTTTTATTCGTGATAATTCATTTTATCATGAAGAAGCTAATTGCTTTTGCTGCATTGTCAGCACTATTCTCATCCCTACATGCTCAAAGCATTTCAGGGAAAATTACTAATCTCGAAACTGGTGAACCCCTAGCGGACGCCAAAATCTCAATTCCAAGTATTGGCACTAGTGCCTTCTCTGTTTCTAATGGAGACTACGTGCTGAAACTAGAAAAAGCCGGAACTTATCAAGTGCTAGTAAGCAAAACCAATTACGACACACTGCGCCTACAGGTAGCCATTGGCGGTAAGCAGGCACTTGATTTTGCCCTGATTGAAAACATGACCTTGCTAGATCCGGTAAGTGTAAAAGCGCTGCGAGCTGGCAGCAAAGCACCTATAGCCAAGAGCAATATGAGCCATGCAGAGATAGAAGCTAGGGATGAAGGCCGTGACATTCCATATATTCTTAAAGACTTGCCCTCTACCGTGGTAAGCTCAGATGCCGGAACCGGTATTGGCTATACGGGTATCCGAATTCGCGGCAGTGATATAAGCCGAATAAACGTTACCGTAAATGGAGTGCCTATCAACGACCCTGAATCGCATGGCGTGTTTTGGGTAAATATGCCTGACCTAAGTTCCTCTACCCAATCGGTGCAAGTGCAGCGCGGTGTAGGAACTTCCACTAATGGTGCTGGAGCTTTTGGTGCTAGTATTAATATGAAAACCAGCAACATTAACGCGCAGCCTTACGGCCAAGTTGAATTTATGGGAGGCTCATTTAATAGTTTAAAAACAAACCTCAACGTAGGTTCAGGTTTGCTAAACGACCATTGGATTGTAGAAGGGCGCCTTTCGCAAATCACCTCAGATGGATTTATTGACAGAGCCAATGCCAATCTTAAATCCTATTATTTATCAGGAAGTTATTATTCTAAAAACAGCAGTATTCAACTTATTCATTTTGCCGGGGCGCAAGAAACGTATCAAGCCTGGTGGGGAATTCCGGAAGTGAAATTGAATAATGATTCTGCAGGTATCCAAAACTACATTTGGAATAATGGACTTGACTCAGCACAAGCCTACAACATTAAGAATGCTGATAATCGCACTTACAACTATTACGAGTACGATCGCGAAACGGATAACTATTGGCAAGACCATTACCAACTGCATGGCTCACACAGGTTCAATAAAAATTGGAAAGGAAACCTTGCGCTACATTACACACATGGCGAGGGCTATTTTGAGCAATATAAGCGCGATGAAGATTTGGCTGACTATGGCCTAAATGACGTAATAATGGGTGGAGATACCATCACCTCAACAGACTTAATACGAAGACGCTGGTTAGACAATGACTTTATCGGAACTACTTTTTCTTTGGAGTATGAAGCTGATAAATTGAACGTAACTCTAGGTGGTGCTTACAATTATTATGAAGGCGATCATTATGGTGAAATCATTTGGGCAGAATATGCCAGCAACTCTGAAATCCGCGACCGTTATTACGATAACACCAGCAAAAAGTCAGACTTCAACATTTTTACGAAAGCTGTATATGATTTTGGTAAGTTGAGCATTTTTGGAGACATCCAATACAGAAACGTGTATTATACAGGAACAGGAACCGACAGCGACAGGTTACCCATTGACCTTGATGAAACCTACAATTTTGTAAATCCAAAATTTGGCTTGAACTATGAGCTGAATGAAAAGGAGCGCGTGTACGCTTCTGCTTCTATAGGGCAGCGCGAACCTGTAAGAGCTGATTTTTTGGATGCTGTAGGAACCGCTCAACCCAAACCAGAAAAGATGATGGACTATGAAGCAGGTTATGAACTCAGAAATAAGAAAAGCTTTTTTAATGTCAACGCCTTTTTTATGGATTACACCAACCAATTGGTTCTTACCGGGCAGCTGAATGATGTGGGCACACCCATTAGAGAAAACGCTCCGGATAGCTATCGCGCTGGCTTAGAACTGATGGGAACTTACCGTGTAAATAGCTGGCTTGAAGCAGGTGCCAATGTAGCTTTTAGCAAAAATGAAATCAAAAATTACACGTACGGTGTAATCGATTACGATAATGGAGGCTATCAAACTCAAAGCTTTAATAGCAGCCCTATTTCGTACTCGCCCGATGTAATAGGAGGAATTCAATTAGGCTTCATCCCTATCCAAAACGCCTTGATTACGCTTAACAGCAAATACGTGAGTGATCAGTTTATGGACAATACCGGCTCTGCAGCGCGTAGTATTGATGCCTTTACAGTAACAGACCTGAGGCTAGAATATATTCTTCCTGTAAAGCTGGTGAAGGAGATAAAATTTCATGTATTAGTAGCCAACTTATTTGACGAAAAGTATGAGCCCAACGGCTATACCTACAGCTACATTTATGGCGGGCAAACCATTACCGACAATCACTATTTTACCATGGCGGGGATTAATGTGATGGCTGGAATTAAAGTTAGATTCTAGAATTGAGATATTAGATTTGAGAAACAGGAAGAAACCGTGAGTGGCCTATGCTGCTCGCGGTTTTTTTATGTATTCAAGGAACGCCACCACTCTGTGATCTGTGGACTGTCGTCTTACAACTCTATTCTTGCAGCTTAAGCTTGCCGCTCCCCTTCTGCCGTCTTGCCTCTAACTCCTATATTTGAAAAAATTTTTAAAAATGAGCGATCAGAAAAAATATATTGACAAGAATAAAGACAAGTTTTTAAACGAGCTTATAGAGCTTTTAAAGATTCCGAGCATTTCTGCTGACTCTGCTTATAAAGGCGATGTACTAAAAACAGCCGATGCAGTAGCTGCAAGTCTTAAGGAGGCTGGAGTAGATAATCTTGAGATATGCGAAACCCCCGGATACCCTATTGTGTATGCCGAAAAAATGGTGGACCCTTCCCTTCCCACCGTGTTGGTTTATGGACATTATGATGTGCAACCACCAGACCCAGTGGAGCTTTGGACCAGCGGCCCATTTGAGCCTGTCGTTAAGAAAACAGATATTCATCCCGAAGGAGCTGTTTTTGCCCGTGGTGCTTGTGATGACAAAGGCCAAATGTACATGCATGTGAAAGCTTTGGAGGTAATGAACCAAACCAACAGCTTACCTTGTAATGTGAAGTTTATGATAGAGGGTGAAGAGGAAATTGGCAGCGAAAACCTGGGCTGGTTTGTTTCTCGAAATCAAGAAAAATTAAAGTGCGATGTAATTCTAATTTCGGACACAGGGATATTGTCTAATGACAATCCTAGTATCACTACCGGCTTGCGCGGATTGAGTTATGTAGAGGTAAAAGTTACTGGCCCAAATCGTGATTTACATTCAGGATTGTACGGTGGGGCTGTGGCAAACCCTATCAACATTTTGAGCCAGATGATTGCCAAGCTACAAGATGAAAACAACAAAATCACCATCCCTGGATTTTACGATAAAGTAGAAGTATTGAGTACCGAAGAGAGAGCTGAAATGGCGAAAGCACCTTTTAGCTTAGATGCCTATAAAAAAGCATTAGACCTCAGCGATATTCATGGTGAAGAAGGCTACACTACCATGGAGAGAAACTCCATCCGTCCTACACTTGATGTAAACGGAATTTGGGGTGGCTATACTGGCGAAGGTGCCAAAACGGTAATCGCTTCTGAGGCTCACGCCAAAATTTCTATGCGCTTAGTACCACATCAGGATCCAGATGAAATTACCGAGCTTTTTACAAAGTATTTTAAGAGCATTGCTCCAGCTTCTGTAAAAGTGGAAGTAACACCTCATCATGGTGGCGACCCTTATGTTTCACCAACTGATAACCCAGGTTATTTGGCGGCAAGCAAAGCCATGGAAGAAACCTATGGTAAAAAACCTGTACCAGTGCGCAGTGGTGGAAGTATTCCTATTGTAGCGCTTTTTGAAAGAGAGTTGGGTGTAAAATCTATTTTACTTGGTTTTGGTTTGGACAGTGATGCCATCCACTCTCCTAATGAGCATTACGGACTTTTCAATTTCTACAAAGGCATTGAAACCATTCCATTGTTCTACAAGAATTTTGTTGAGCTAAAGAAATAAGCACAGAACGCATCTTATTGAAACCTCCAAGGTCTTTAGAAAAATGCTAAAAGACCTTGGAGGTTTTTTCAGTAATTATCCATTTGCCGAATCTCGCTAAGACCGCAACGTAATCTGTAATAAGTTTACACGCAAAGACGCTAAGTTTTAATCTGAGCAAATCTGTGTAATCCCCGCCTGAACAGTCGTGCAGGAGTGTTAAAGCTTCTCGCAAAGCCTCTCCCTATTAAAACCCATGCAAATCTCCTGGGTTAAAACTCCAGGAAGGAGTCTCTATAATATTCACTACATCACTTATTAAGTACCAAGGTGAGATTCCTGAACTCCACCCATTTCTTACAATATGAAAACTTTGAGCAGGCATATAACTCTGTGCTAGCATAAAGGCTTTTTCGCCCTTTTCATTTTCTGCTACATCTACCACCAACATAGCGTGCCCCGGACTTCCGCCTTGTATAAGGACATCTCCAACTTCCATTTTCTTAAGCGGCTTTGGCTTTAGCTCTTTTTCAAAAGAGGCAGTGCCTGCATAGGAGTAAACCATAATCAGGTATTTCATAAAAGTGTCGTAGCTATAATCAGATTCTAAATTTCCATACCAGTAGGTTTTATTTCCATTTACCCCAATCCTCTGGCCCTCTGCCCACTTTTTGTAAGTAGCGTCAAAACCATTAACAAAGTGAAAAGAAATAGAATCGTATTCCTTGCGGTAAAAGAAATACTCGGCCCTTACCCGCATTATAGCATCAGCACATTGCTGAAGATCTCGATCGCCCACCGTCATATCTATAATAGCCGCATGTTTGTTGCTTCGCTTTTCTTCTCCATTATAAAAATAGACAGGGTCGCCATCAGGTTTTAAAGGGAGACTTCGCACATAAACGGCAAAAGACCCTTCGGAGCAGGGCTTTCTTGTAAATCCTGTGGGTGTAGCAAAACGTGATTCTATGGTTTTTCCTTCTGGATTAAGGATTGGTTCGCTTTGCACTATTTGTTGCGCTTGTTTTATCTCGGCTAGCTTGTCATCGGGTGTAGCAGTGCAGGCAAAGACTATAACTGCAATAAAAATGATTTGCATTTTCATAGAAGTGGATTTTGTCCTGAATTGAACGTGAAATCCTAAACCTTAGTCTTTAATAGAAAAGCTGACAGAGTGCATTTACCGAATGTAATCTATTCCTTCACCACCTTCTTCATAACCAACTCCCCATCTATTTTAATAGCCAACACATACATCCCTGGAGCTAAGTCAGAAACATCCAGCATTGAAGCAGCATGATTTACCTTTTTTACTAAAGCGCCTGTGCTATTGTACAACTCTAAGCTCTCCATGTTTTGGCCCTCTTGTAGCTTTAGGTAAATAGCGGAATTGGTGGGATTAGGATATACTTCGATTGATGATGCATACATCTTTGGTTCAGATAAAGAAATAATAGGGTTACATGACACAGGACTGATGGGAGTGGCTATTAGCTTCTGATGAATGCTGTCAGACCCTAATGCACCATCAGGACTATAACCCCAAGTATAAACCTGTCCTGCAGAATCAACAGCCATACCAGCTACCCCAGCATTTACCTCAACTATCCCTTTTAACCCAATTACTTTGGTAGGACTGCTTACTTTATTGGTTGTACCATTTCCTAAATGACCATACCCATTAGCTCCCCACGCCCAAACAGTGCCATCCGATTTTAGAGCCAAAACATGCGTTCCAAGACTGCTAATAGCTACGATACTATCCACACCGGAAATCATAACAGGTTTTGCTGTAAAGTCAAGCTGACCCTGAGGAATAGCATTACTCAGCTGCCCATAATCATTCCTTCCTAAACCCCAAACCTTTCCATCAGATGTAAGCGCAAAAGAATTATAGCCGCCTCCCGTTATATCAATAACAGAAGTTAAACTATCCATCTGAGCTGGGGCAGAAGCTGAGGCTGATACAGAACCCCTACCCAAATAACCCCACCCGTTTGATCCAAAACTCCAAACGGTACTATCACTTCTTAGCACCAAACTAAATCCATTTCCTGCGTGTATTTTTATAACATCATTCAACCCAGGAACCATCCCTGGCCTCACATGGCCATAAGGTGGAGGAATCTGTCCGAGCTCTCCACTTTGATTGTTTCCTGTACCCCATACCGTACTATCTTCTAGCAAATACAAGGCATGAAAAGCCCCCGCACTAATTTGAGTTACAGGACCTATACTATCCATCCTAGTGGGTACATAAGCGTTAATAGGACCATTAAGACCTAGCCCCAATTGACTAGAAAAATTATTGCCCCAAACCCATACGGCCCCATTGTTTTGAAGAGCAATTGAATACCATCCACCAGCCTGCACACTTTTTATACTATCAATGCCCAAAACCTGTTGAAAGATACTATCTGATGCTAAAGAACCATTTCCTAGTTGACCATCAATATTATTGCCTGCTGCATATACTTTTCCATCCTTACAAACCATCAACGAATGATCTCCACCGCTGCTTATTCTTTGCCCGAAGACCTGACCTACTATTAAAATAAATATTGCTAAAAATCTCATGCCAGTCGATTATTGGATTGTTAATAATGCAGAATCTACCACTATACCATCGCATACCAGGAGTACAGCATAGGCACCCGAAACATAATTGCTCACCATTATAGTCTTTTCACCTTGAGTCGTACTAAGGTTATAACTACTACCACTGCCGCCTGATATGGGTTGCACTATTAAGTACGCCACATTTGCTTCGTCTGCATCATAGGCAATATTCACCTCGTTAGAAGCAGAATTAGGAGATACTGAAATAATCGCATAGGGATTTACCACTACCTCTACTTCGTCATAATCTTTATACAAGTCCGCTTCAGCTATTACTTCCAGCTTATACTGCTCGGTAACCTCAGGACTGACCGTTGGCGATTTTCCTGAATAAAACAAACTGTCTGCAGAGTCGTACCAATTGTAGGTTGCTGGTTCACCAATATCCGAAGCCTGTAGTTGCGCTGATTGCCCTTGATGTATAAACTGGTCTGGTCCTGCATCGGCTTCAAACTTACTTCGATCTACCCTACCAATATTAAAGTGCATACCAGCTCCTAAATTTCCGTCCTGGTACTGGCTAATATGATATGAGTAGAGGTAAGTGCTATCTACTTCATCTGTCAAAAAACTAAAACCTACATAAACAGAGCATCGCTGACCAGCTGCAAACTCAAGATTCCGAATACGAGCATGAGGTGAATTTATTAATAGTTCTCTTTCGCCTGCTATTTCAATCCCCTCCCAATCTGTAGGCTGTGTAGCTTGAAAGACCTGCCAAAACTCTTCGCTTACAATAAGTTTCACTTCGGCATCCTCCGTTATGGGTATTCCGTAGCTGTGATAGGGCACATCAAGATGCAAATCGACTGGCGTAGTGACGCCATTATCCGAGAGCCCTACTAATCCGTGTACTCCGTGTGGATATTCAACCCCATCTACAATCGGTTTCATTTTTCCCGGAAAAATGTTCAAAATCTGAAGATTCCGAATCGCTATATTATTGTTATTCCTAATTTCTACGGCCAGATTAGGGTCGCTCGTAATAGGGTCGGCAATTGATACAATTCTTGCCATTAAGCAATTGCCCCATTGCTGGCTTTGCTGGGCTGTAATAGTCCAGGTAAACTGTAATATGGTGTCCTCGCCAGCCGCTAATGGCGGAATAGCAACTTCTCCTATTTTGTTCCCAACGGTAGGTTGCTGTCCATTCCAGTTTTGTGGCCAGGAGGAAACACTGCTAAACTTTGTCCAATACAACTTTAAGCTATCAGCACCTGTAGAAGCTGCACAACTTTTGTTACGAACACGAACATACACATAAGCAGGCTGGCTTATCGTATATTCTATTTCTTCCATTTCCTGATGTATGTGACCATCAGGTTGCTCGCGCACCCATATATCCGACCAATGGTCAAAAAAGCTGGTATCCGCATAGCTTTGAGCATAGCCAAAATCATTGTAGTGATCTTTGATATATAAATCCAAACTGTTCTCTTTCATGGCTTCCGCTGTATTCACCGCTTGTTCCGCGTTTACTCGACCATAACCGATATCCATTGAATGACCTGGTTTTTTAATGTTATCCCAGTATCTATAACCAAGACCAGTAGTTGAATTATATGGGTTAACCCTATCTGCCCTTCTCTTAAGGATATTATAAACTTCCTCGTTATCAAGGCAAGGATTTATAGAAAGCATTAGGCCTGCTACTCCTGCCACAAAAGGAGCTGCAAGCGAGGTACCAGATTGCATTACATATTTATCAGCGGTATGCTGAGGATTGTATTTTGGCTGGTAGTTCAGCACAGGAACACCATGCCCTGGTGCTCCTATATCTAAATTATCGCCTGTATGAGATTGTAATGTCCAGTTCTGAGTATTTGTTTTTGCCACAGATAGCACTAATGGGTGATTTGCTGGAAATTTAACTGGCAAATGATTACTTTGATGATTACCCGTTGAAGCCACAACTACACAGTTATATTAATAAAACGCTGTATCAATGGCTCTACTAATGTTTGTATAAGAGTTACTAAAACCCATAGAGATATTGATAATATCAGCACCATTTTTGGCTGCATACAATATGGCTTCATCCATCGTATGATTCGATTTGTTTCCGTAAATAGAAGA
Source organism: Bacteroidia bacterium (assembly GCA_030427785.1). Classification (GTDB taxonomy): domain Bacteria; phylum Bacteroidota; class Bacteroidia; order Flavobacteriales; family Schleiferiaceae; genus Owenweeksia. The sequence goes on from JAUICR010000100.1 coordinate 9,775, forward strand.
CATTTCAGTAACCTTGACCACCATTACTTTTACGCCATCCTGAGGGCTCCAGCCACCAGCCACACCAGCTACACCAATTCCGTTATTAGCCCTAGCGGCAGCTATGCCAGCTACGGATGTACCATGTGGAATGGTACTATCAGCGTCCATCACATTATTGCTATTCCTCATAAAATCCCAGCCTCTCCAATCATCAATATATCCATTCCCGTCATTATCTATCCCATCTCCGGTATTTGGATCATTTACATCACTCCAGGCATCTTCACCCGGATTTAACCAAAATGTTCCAGAAGTTCCCGTTGCTTGCGCAAAATCCTCATGAAGCCAATTTACTCCTGAGTCTATAATGGCAAGTACAATTTGCGAACTCCCTTTTGTTTTATTCCAAGCATTTTGCAAATAGGTATTAGGTATTCCCCATTGATACCAGATTGATCCAAAAGGGTTACGAGCGGCACTATCATTGGGTATAGCATCAAACTCTGCATTTACACCAGGAATTACTTCAACTACTAAACTTGAGCCTTGTATCTGATTACATTGTACGAATAAGTCTGTGGTATCTATTAATTGATAATCGATCCACCCAGTTGAAGCTTTTCGTAAAGGCAACAAGCTCTGTTGAACTTCAAAGGAGGCTATTTGAGATTCGGTGGCACCACTTACATACTTCAGCGTGATTTGATTGGGACTTACAGGCTGTAAATTCTGATTGTAATCATCTAGGAGAAAATAATTGTATCCAATCTTTTGATAATTAATATCATTGAATTGTACAGTTTCTACCTGCCCAGCGGCAAGCACTGGAACCATCAACAATAATAACACGCGTATATTTTTCATAGTAAGGTTTGATTAAGTCGGAAATATAATGCTTTTCAAATTATCAAATAAAACGATTCAACTAGAAACTTATCTTTAACCTCTTTCTAAAAAACACCTCATTGATATTTCAAAAAGCATCCTCCGAAAAAACTCTAATACTAACTTTGATTAGCTTCCTCACCGCCTGTCAAGCCCAAAAAAACGAAACCGTGAAGCATACTTTTACAAACAATTTAGCCAACGAAACCAGCCCCTACCTTTTACAGCATGCACATAACCCTGTGGATTGGAAACCTTGGGGCGATGAGGCATTTGAAGAAGCAAAAAAGGAAAACAAATTGGTGATCATAAGTATCGGTTATTCGGCCTGCCATTGGTGCCATGTGATGGAGCATGAAACTTTTGAAGACAGCACTGCCGCGGCATTGATGAATGAACATTTTATTTCGATAAAAGTAGACCGTGAGGAGCGCCCAGATGTAGACCAAGTATATATGACGGCTGTACAGCTTATGACCAAAAGTGGAGGCTGGCCGCTAAATGTGGTAACGCTGGCTGATGGCAGACCCATATGGGGTGGCACTTATTTTCCAAAAGAAAGCTGGATGCAGGTGTTGCTACAAATTGCTCAAATGCAAAAGGACGAACCTGAGAAAATATTGGAGTACGCCACCAAACTAACGGAAGGCGTAATACAAACTGAATTGGTACAAGCCAATACGGCTCCGCCTAATTTTAGTAAAGAGGATGCGCAAATGATTTTTTCTAATTGGAAAAAAAGCATTGACAGCAAAGAGGGCGGACCAAACAGAGCACCTAAGTTTCCGCTACCCAACAATTATGAATATCTATTGGCTTATGGGCAATTAAGTGGAAATACTGAAGCCTTGGATCATGTGGAGCTTACACTCCAAAAAATGGCGTATGGTGGCATTTACGATCAAGTAGGTGGTGGCTTTGCCCGCTACAGCACCGATGCTGATTGGATAGCACCCCACTTTGAAAAAATGCTGTACGACAATGCCCAACTTGTGAGTTTGTATAGCAAGGCTTTTCAAAAGTTTAAAAACCCATTGTATAAAGAAATTGTAGAAGAAACTACTGCATGGCTTGAGCGCGAGCTTACCGGACCCGATGGTGAATTCTATTCTGCCCTAGATGCCGATAGTGAAGGGGAAGAAGGGAAATTTTACGTTTGGTCAAAAGACGAACTCCAAGCCATTATCCCAACAAATGAATGGGGAGATTTTGAGCAATATTATGATTTGAAGAAAGGCGAATGGGAAGGCAAGATTATTTTACAAAGAAGTGATTTTGATCCGAGCGAAGCCAATTATAAAGCTTGGATAGAAAAAGCTGAAAACTGGAAACAGGCTTTACTAAAAGAGCGCGCTAAGAGAATTCGCCCGGGCCTGGATGATAAATCCCTCACGAGCTGGAACGGA
>JAUICR010000101.1 GCA_030427785.1 Bacteroidia bacterium
CATCAGCCGAATATACCTCTGTGGCCGTGGCATTTTGGATGTTGCTCAACTCCTCGTTGCTTGGTAAAGGACCAAACACGCCACCCTTTACAGCCCAGTAAAAGCCAAACATGGCTACAATACCGAGAACAAAAAGTGACAGTAAAACCACAAATACCTTTCTCAGAAAACGTTTTTTCATAATCTAAGGATAAGGAATAAAAGTAAATGGATTTTGAAAACGATTAAATGCGTTTCATTTGAGCCTTGATCATTTTTACCTGATCTTTCAGCATGCCTTTGGTGTCAAGCTTTTTTACTTCAGACAATAACACAGTGGCCTCGCGCTTTCTTCTTTTAGAAATTGCAATACCTGCTAATTGCAACTTACACATTGCCTGATCGTGCTTCATTCGCAAACCTGTAGAAAGTGCTTTGCGCAAAAGGGTTTCAGCTTTTCCCAAACCGGTTTGAGAAACAATCATTCCCTTAAGCATATACCAATAAGCCAATTGTCCTTTTATTAAAACAGCCTCAGGATTTTTAATTTTATCCAAAGCCTTTTCTGCTTTTTCCATATTGTTTTTGCGCATATGCCAAAAAGCCAACATGATATACTCATTGCGGAAATAGGTAAGCAACACTAAGCCCGAAAGCAATACGAGCATAATACCGTTTCCTATATTTCCATCTACAAATTGCCATATGGCCCAGGCAAAAATTACTACTGTAAGTGCTATTCTAATGATCTTGCTTCCCATGAAAATTTTGAAATTTCGGCAAATGTACTATATCCTTTTACGATAGCCGAAGCGAATTCATATAAGAAAGAAGCAATTGTTAGGTTTAACAATTTGCAGAAAATATACCGTTCGTTAGATTAATATCACCGGCCCATATACCTATTTTATATTCTCATATACGTGAAGACAAAAACGAAAAACCCACTTATTTCAATACATTAGCGTAGATTCAAACAAGAAACATTGGCATGTCAATTCGTACAAAAAATTTTTTACTAACTCAAACCGATTTAATATGAAGTTTTTACTAACATTATTTATTCCATTCTTTTTAACACCAACCAAATATTCTGACTCCCAAACTATTGAGTCCGTTGCTTATAACAAAAAGTATATGTACCTCAGTTTCGTAGAGGAAAGAAACGGAGTGTATCATGAAAAACACCGTTTGCCTTTCGGAAAAGATGTAACCATTAGCTATGATGATTTTTATGAAAGATATTCTATATCATATACTTATAAAGATGGATCATTGATCCTATCTCACTTTGACTATTTATATTCAAGTGAGGAAGGTGTTCCTGTATATGAAGATAAACATGGGAATAAGTGGTTTGCCTTAGACGGTTTGTCTACTGGAAACGATTTAACTTTGGTTGGGCTGGAAATAATGAAAAAAGGCAACATTGAATTACATTCTAGCTTGCATTTTACAAATTATCATTTCACTATTAAGGAATAATGATTTATTAAGGTTAACCAACTACCCAAATCATGATTAGCATCTGCATATCTAAAGATTAACCCAGTAAGTTCCTTTTATTATATACAATGACAAACGAAGAACAAAAAGAACATATAAAAGATTATTCTGATAGACACCGATTTTGGGCCAATCAAGCGATTAATCAACTTGGATATTCTATCAACTTATTTACGACCTTGGGATTAACATTTCTTACTTATCTTTTTAAAATCCGTGAAGATTATGGTAAAATTACAATAGATTGTCACCTATCCGTTGATTGGACTATCACCTTTTATGTATTATCACTCATTGCTTCAACAGCAACTGTAGTGCTCGGATTAGTATCCGTAACCTCAAGACTTTATGATATTAGAATCACAAGACATCTGATTTTGACAAGAAAGCGAGCAGTGAAAAACTCAAAATGGTTATTGCCTGAGGATTTAATAGACGTAACCAATTTTTCCAAAACAATGAACTACGCAAAGACATTGACTTCTAAAATACAGTGGATCGACACTAAACATATTACCAACAAAGAAGTCCTAAAGTTAAAATTTAATGATCTAAGAAAACAAGCAAAGCTACTTGGGGAGCTTACATGGAGAATTCATAAACTTCAACTTCTAACTATTTTTTTAGGCATAGTATTTTATGGTCTGACATGAAATGAATAAAACCCGAAATGCAAGTCGAGTGGGCAACTCCTCCTATTATTGGCTCGCAGTACATCACTCACCCCACCAAGTTAATCACTCCCGAATGAAGACTATTGACGAATTGAAAAATATGCGGGGAATAGTTAAACAGAAATCTCACCTATAACCCTTCTCAGAATGTGGTGTTTCAAGTGTACAGCCACCTATAACCCCCTGCGCATCCAGCGCCCTTTGATACTTACGGGCGTACATTAAATACTGCTGATTATTTATTGAAAAATAGCTGACACCCGTAAATATTTGAAGCCATAAAACAGACTGTTTAACCAACACATATTACGCATTGAATATTCCCAAATCGTAAATATCAATTATATTTACGACTCCTAAATATAGTACAGTGGCAACCTTCACTTCATCATTACCCGATTGGCTTTTGGAGCAGTTAAATGAAACTGCCAAAAACCTCAAGCTTCCTAAAAACAAGCTTATCGAAAAAGCTTTGCTTATTTACCTGGATCAGCTAAAAAAAGCCGAATACATAAAATCGTATAAGCAGGCAGCCGATGATGAAGACATCATGGCAATAGCTGAAGAAGGAATGATTTCCTATTTCAAACAAATTGAGGAAAATGCTACAAGGTGAAATATGGGAGCTATATCTTGACCCAACCAAAGGTAGTGAACAGGCCGGCAGGCGCCCCGCGGTAATAATTAGCGGCAACCTTATGAACACCTACCTACAGGTGGTAATAGTTTGTCCCATCACTACCCATGTCAAAAATTACAAAGGCAATGTAGTACTTCAGCCTACTGATGTAAACGGCTTAAAAGCTCCTTCTGAAGTCCTGACTTTTCACATTCGATCTGTTAGTAAAGACAGGCTCAAGAAAAAAATTGGGGAAATTTCGATTTCAGAATTAACCGCTCTAAAATCAGGTCTTCAAGATATATTGAACTATTAGGCAAAGCCTACCTATACACCCCCTGCGCATCCAGCGCCTTTTGGTACTTACGGGCGTAAATTAAATGCTGCTGATAGTTTTTTGAAAAATAGCTGTCTCCCGAAAAATCCTCTTTAGCTACGAAATAATAGTAGCCGTGTTTTTCATAATTCAAAACGGCATCTACATAAGAGGTGGGTGGAATAAGAATGGGCCCCGGTGGTAAACCTTTGTACAAGTAGGTATTGTACGGAGAGTCTATCAGCTTGTCTTTGTTCAAAACGCGCTTGGCTTCAAAATCTCCTAAAGCAAAAATGAGCGTAGGATCAGCTTGCAAAGGCATCCCCACTTTAAGGCGATTCATATACACTCCTGCCACTGTGGGCATGTCTTTAGGCTTCTTGGTTTCCCAATACACTATAGAGGCCAAGGTTACTACTTCAGATTGACTTAGGCCCGCAGCTCTGGCTTTAGCCAAACGATCAGCATTCCAAAAATCTTTAAACTCCTTGCCCATGCGCTTCATCAATTGTGGCGTGCTGGTACTCCAATTGAGGTAATAGGTATTGGGAATAAATAGCGCTGTGATGGTATATTCATCAAAACCATATTTAGAAACCGAATCCGGATTAGTTAGCCATTCATAAATCTCCAAAGAATCGGGCTCAATCTGCTTTGAAATCTGCCCAGCTAATTGTTCTTTGGTGCGAATAAGATTGAAAATAACTTTTACATCTTCCCTCCCATTTCCGGCACGCAAATGATTGATCAAAGCATTATTGCCCATGCCATTCTTGAGGGTATATTTACCCGGAACGATATTAGAACCTTGAAGGTTCTTCTTAAAAGCAAGCCATTTAAAAGATTCTATATCCTTTAAGTAACCCGATGTATCCAGCATTTCTACCACATCGTCATAATCAGACCCCGTTGGAATATAAACAGCTACCTTATCTGTAGTAAGCTCCACATTAGGAGCGTATACCTCTTGATAGGTTTTATAACCAAAATAGCCCCCTATTACCACCAACAACAATAAAAGAATTGCTGCCAGTTTCATGATATTCCTCGGATTTGTGCTTACACCAAACATGCTAGAACTTTGCCACCAGCTTTATATTAAGAATACGTCCTGTCAAATAATTTGGCACCGCATACTCTCTAGAGACTGAAATATCTTTTACCCAGAGGTAGCTTATCGTATTATTTATTCCCAACAAATTAAACACCTCAGCAGTAATGTATAGGGTTTCAAACTTGTTGAGGAAATTGGTTTTATAGGTTTTCCCTTCCATTTTTAGCACCTTGGTAAAACCAATATCTACCCTACGGTAAGCCGGAATTCGAAAATCTTTATCAGATGCTTCGGCCTGTGGTGGCCCAAAAGGAAGCCCCGTAGCAAAAGAACCTGTTAAGCTCACCCTAAAACTAGGATCGCGGGGAAGGTAATCCTGAAAAAACACTTTGGCACTAAAGCGCTGATCGGTAGGGCGTGGAATATAACCTGCATCATCACCCTCAATATCCTCCTGCACCGTCATCAGCGAAAAGCTAAACCAGCTATCCACACCGTTTACAAATTCACCACTAATACGATAATCTATACCCGTGGCAAAGCCCTTAGCATTGTTTTCGGCCGTATATCTAATTCGTACGTTTTCAAAATCATACGGAATAAGGTTGTCATAATCCTTATAGTAAATTTCAGTTTGCATTACAAAGGGGCGATTCCAAATAGTGAGTCTATAATCGTTACTCAAAACATAATGGATAGACCGTTGTGCTTTTATGTCTGGGTTAACTTCCCCGTCAAGGGCACGCATCTCGCGGTAAAATGGTGGCTGATAATAAAAGCCCGTTGCAAATCTCCACACCATATCCTTTTCCCAGTCTGGTTTCCAACTAAAGCTACCACGTGGGCTTAATACCGCATCATTATTAAAACTCCAATAAGAAGCTCGCAATCCGATATTGAAATAGAAATCGTCATCATTTACTTCAAACAACTGCGAACGCTCTACATAGGCATTTACCCTGGTAGAAATAATATTGGCATTGCTTTTAAAAGACTCAAAAAGCTCAAGGTTGTGGCCAGTGGTATCGTGGGTAGAATATACGATACCTCCCAGTGGCCGGCCGGTAGAGTCAACAGTGGTTACAATCAAAGAGTCGTAAATAAATGATGGCGGGTGAGGAATATTATAACCAGCCGAATCAATCATTTCCCACTCCTTGTAGCTATCCAATACATTCTCATTCTGCACTTTCAATCCCCAGCGCCAGTTTACATCCTTATTGTCGTACAGGCCATCGTGGGCAAGGTTTGATACAATGATGTCCAGGTTATTTCTAGCATAGTTTTGAAAACTCCCTACCCCACGTATAAATGAGATTTCACCAAAATCATCAGAACCCAGATTATTATTTATTTCTCCTAATCGGTATGCCCCTATTATATCAAAATACTCTTGCTCAGTTGTTTGAAACACTGAAGCCGTATAGCGCAGTTCCAGTTTTTGATTTGGGCGATTGATAGCTGTTAAAGCACCAAATTTTGTAACAAAATCGTAATCCTCCTTACCATCAAAATACACTGTGAGGCGCAATGACTCCTGAAAAGTACCAAAATCTGTATTTCTAGTTTCGGGTACTACCTCGTACTTGTTTCTACCAAAAGTCCCAAGAAAACTTACCTCCCACTCATCTGAAATGTAATAGGTAAGGTAGGCTTGAATATCGGTATAGCTTGGTTTAAAATCTCCTTCGGTATCAAGCGAGCCAAGCAACAATTGATTGGTACGATAGCGCGCACCCACAAGGGCAGAAAATCGCTTTTTGAACATCAAATCTTCATAAGTAAGGCTTCCGCCCAACAGACTTGCTTCTGCCGTCATGGCAAAATCTTTGGGCTGACGATATGTAATATCCAGCACCGAAGACATCTTATCACCATATCTGGCTTCAAAGCCACCTGCAGAAAACTCAACATTATCTACCATGTGCTCATTCACTATACTCAAGCCTTCCTGCTGGCCATTGCTCACCAAAAAAGGCCGATATACTTCTATTCCATTTATATAGGTAAGATTTTCATCAAAACTACCACCCCGCACATTGTACTGAGAGCTCAATTCATTATTAGAATTTACACCCGCATAAGATTTAAGTACACCCTCTACTCCTGATCCTGGCCCCGCAAAAGCTTCAATATCTCGTGCTTTTACTGCAGTACGAGATTCAAACCTTGCCTTTTTATCCTCTACCTCTACAGTAAGCAATACATTAGGCATTAGCTTCATTTGCTTATCTATTATCTTCAATTGTCCTTTTTCAATTGAAAACATAATGGTATCCGAGTAATAAGCATAGTTTACAAATGATACCACCAGCTTATCGCCATCATATATATCCAAATGGTACTTACCATCCTTATCAGAAAGAGTAAAAAATGATCCTACCGAAACCGTAACTCCATCTAAAGGGCCACCTTCTGCATCAGTAATGGTACCTTCAATGGCTGTAGGTCTCTTTTTCTGAGCAAAAATGTGATTGGGTATTAAAAAACTAAAGGCTACTAATAAAGCTATTGCTGCAAAGCGATAAGACATGAATAGAATTTTGTGCTTTATTATTTTGATTTAAAATCGCCTCTTTTCAATGCTTCAAAAAACTGCATCCAAGCAAAAGGATCGCTTAATGCACCTATGATCGCACCTCCAGAGGTCATGCCTTGATAACGGCCATAATCGTAAATACTTGCATTGTTGGCCGCAATTACAAAATCTTGAATTTCTTCGGGGCTATAACCCATTTCTGAGGCACGGGCTTTTAGCTCTTGTATGGCCAAATTTTTCATGGCTATATCATTATCCGTTGTTGGTACTCTTGCCTCTAGCAGGGCTTGATTTAGCCTGTCAGGCGTAGGCCAAGGATAAAGCGTAACCTCTTGCAGCATGGTGGTATCCCGCTTAAGGATAACTCGAGCCAGGTACTCGTTTTCTTTTAAGGTATCTGGCACTACTAAGTATTCTCTTTTGAAACCAATACACGAAAACAACACGCTATCGCCTGGTATTACTGCAAAAGAGAAAAAACCGTCAGACGAACTCATGGTTCCGATACCACGTTTCTTTACCGCAATGTTGGCATAGGGTATAAACTGAGGCTCCATATCATTGGTGATAACCATACCCGTGATTTGCACCGGTTTTTTTCGAGGTTGCGCCCAAAGAAGACTAGGGATAATTACTAAAAATAATATTGCATAGCGATGCCTCATGAATATGGATTTTTTCCTTATTGAGTTAGGAAACGGAATTTTGACAAAAATAGCATACTATTCAAAATTTTAGTTGAAAGGTAGCGGACTTTACATTGCCTTTATCATCATACACTTCTATTTGTAACTGATGTACACCTTCAGCAATATCCAATTGTGAGATATCCGCTGTCAATAAATCGTTCTTTGCGTCATACTCAAATAGTACCCATTGCCCGTCTATAGTAGGTCTGTAACTTTTTATACCGCTAAATTCATCGGTGATTTTAATCTGCAAAGTTCCTAATGCCGACACATCCGAACCGTCTCTAAAATTTATCGCTTGAATTCTTGGGGCTATGGTATCGGCCATGATAGCAAACTCACCAAACTGCCTAGTGCGTGTTTGAACAAAGCCATCTTGCCAGGTGCCACCCTCATAGTCGTCCAACTTTCCATCTTTAAAGCTTGCAATGGCCAGTTTATTCTTATCGCCCGGAAAATACCCATCGGGTTTTATTTTTAGGGTGTAATATTTATGAACCGGAATTTCGCGCGATGCCAATTTGTGAATAAAGGAATAACAATCGGTGCAGGGCTCACCTTTTTCGTAGCTAGCAAACACATCTGTGTACAAGGCTCCTTCAGGAATATTAGCCTGGAAACTTTCTCGTTTAAAAAGATTGGACTGGCCCGCGCTGAAAATAGATATGGCGTCTTCAAAAGTCTCCTCCATATCAAAATTTGATTCAATTTTCATCAATTCAAACTTCAGTTCACTTTCATTACCAGCAAAGTCCTTTACCACTATTCGCACCTTATATACACTATCAGTAATGAGTGCCGGAAAAGTTTCGGGCTTGGTATTTCCATAACCTGAAAACTTATTATATGGATCTAAATAAAGCTTGGTAACTGTTCTATTGCAACAATACTTTTCGGCATAATCTATATGTGAATTCACATACCGCGACTCAGCAAAAGCAAAGGTATTGGCGGTAAATTGATAATACTTAGTATCATTCACCCAATACTCCATGGCATACACACCGTTTTTATTAGGTGCTCCATCTAGTTTATCGGTGGTACGAATACCAAAAGCCGGCATGTTTTGTACTTCTACCAGCCCAGTGCCACTCAATCTATATTCTCCCTTGTTTATTCTCAATAGCGATTTAGATTCAGAAAACACAAGTTCGTTATCATCAAACTCATATACTACCAAGCTGGTTAAATCGGGGTGTTGGCTGTCCTTAATATCAAATCCAAACAAAAGGGGGTTAATGATCTTTTCGGTTTTACTATCTCTTATTTCAAAGTGCAAATGCGGGCCACCACTACCACCTGTATTGCCGGAGTAAGCCAGCAAATCTCCCTGCGCGTACTGAAACTTTCCACTAGGTGGATAAAGCTCTAGTTCAAAAGTTTCTTTCTGATACTGCTGAGCTCGTACATATTCCTCTATTTCTTTGTTGAAAGACTGTAGATGTGCGTACACCGTTGTGTAGCCATTGGGATGGCTTACGTAGATAGCCTTTCCAAAACCGTAGGGTGAAATTTTTATTCGTACCACAGTTCCTTCGGCTGCACAATTTACATTCAAGCCGGTTCTGCCCTGGGTTTTAAAATCTATACCTGAGTGAAAATGATTGGTTCTGATTTCCCCAAATGTCCCCGATAGGTAAAGAGGGATATCCAGTGGAGCTTTAAAATAATTCTGTGGGTACTCTTGCGCAAACATTCCAACAGAAATCAACAACAAAAACAATTTAAAAAGAAGCGCCTTACCTTGATTCATGTATGATATTAAAGATGAATTAGACTGCCCCAAATATAAGATTAAAGCCATCCCCTTTTAGGGTAGGCTAAGCTTCCTATTTTGAGACTTGTAGCTGACGGAATGGTACCCAAAAAGAAAAATCAAAACGAGGAACAAGCGTCTCAAAACAATTGCTTTTTGGGCAAAGCCAAGCTCCTCTTGGCTATTAGCTGGGAGCCTAGCCAAGAGATAGAATTTTTCAACAAAGACTTTTACATGTTGAAATAGTCATTTGCCTTATTACCTTTGTGAATCTGTAATTGCAGTTTTTATATGGCAGACCTCCACCAAAGCTTTAGTTCTATTGAAAAATTAACACACCAGTTAATTGAAAAATACGAACAAGCCGTGCGTGAAAACACTTCGTTGAAAGATGAGCTACAAAGCAAAAGCGAAGAAATAAAGGAATACCAAACGAGGCTGGAGTTATTAGAAGGAGAATTGAAATCAGCTAAAATTGCGCGAGCAGTAGCCATCTCAAGTGAAGACAATGAATTGGCAAAGGCGAAGATCAGTACTCTGACGCGGGAAATAGACCGCTGTATTGCGTTGCTCAATGAGTAGATAAAAAAAATAAACTGGTTGAAGGATTACCTTAAAATAAAAGTATCCATTGCTGATCGTGTATATCCCCTTACTGTAAAACCAGAGGAAGAGGAGAAAATACGAATAGCCGCCAAAACGATAGATGGCATTCTTCATAAGTATGAAGAAGGTTTTGCCGTAAGAGATAAACAGGACTTGCTTGCTATGTGCGCCTTGCAATTAGCTTCCAGAATTGAAAAGAACAAAGGTCTGGACTTGGTTGACGGGAATAAACTAACAAGCAGAATGAACCAGTTAGAATCTCTTATTGACACCGCAATAAAGCTTTAAATAGACGTTCTTTACATAAACGATTTTTTCCCGCATCTAATTCACAGTATTGCTAAACTCAACAGTAATTTAATAGGAGTTTAGCTCATGCTTTCTAGGTCATGCCTCCTTCGAGTGGAAGACCGAAATTGTATGGTAAGCTCCGAACCTGTCTAAACGGGGTTTAGACAAAACTTGAATAGGTGCGGGTTTTTTATTTTAATTATAAACTAAACAATGGAATTAACAACCACAATAATGCTAGCTATCACCGCCTTTATTATAGGAGGTGGCGCTAGTTTTCTGCTGTCGCAAATGATGCAAAAGAAAAAAGCATCAAGTATAATAGCGGAGGCAGAGCAACAGGCTGAGGCCATCAAAAAGGATAAAATACTACAAGCCAAAGAGAAATTTTTGGAACTTAAATCAGAACACGAACAGGTAATAAACAAGCGTGAACAAAAGCTAAACGATCTACACGCCAGAAATAAAGAAAGAGAGACAAAAAACAACCAGCGCTTTGAAGAAAACAAAAGACGCGATAAGGAATTAAACAACCTAAAGCTAAGCCTGGATAGAAAAATAGAGGCTAACGACCGTAAGGCTGAAGAACTTGACAAAATGCACCGCAGGCAGGTAGAGCAACTGGAAGTACTAAGTGGCCTTACTCCTGAGGAAGCCAAGGCGCAATTATTAGAAGCGCTTAAAGATGAAGCTAAAACCGAGGCAGCTTCTTTTATACAAGAAACTATGGAAGAGGCAAAGGTAAATGCCACTAATGAAGCTCGAAAAGTAGTTATTCAATCTATTCAGCGATTAGCAACTGAGCAAGCCGTAGAAAATAGTGTGTCAGTATTTAATATTGAAAATGATGATGTAAAAGGCAGAATCATTGGTAGAGAAGGTAGAAACATTAGAGCTTTAGAAGCTGCCACCGGAGTGGAGATAATAGTAGATGATACACCCGAAGCCATCATTCTTTCTTGCTTTGACCCGGTACGTAGAGAAATTGCCCGATTGGCTTTGCATAAACTGGTAACAGATGGCCGAATTCACCCAGCGCGAGTGGAAGAAGTGGTAGCCAAAACCACAAAGCAAATTGATGAAGAAATATTTGAAGTAGGAAAACGAACCGCAATTGACTTGGGGATACATGGCCTACATCCCGAACTACTGAAAACAGTAGGTAGAATGAAATACCGTAGTAGCTATGGCCAGAACCTATTGCAACACTCACGCGAAGTAGCCAACCTATGTGGTATAATGGCGGCTGAACTTGGGCTAAATGCCAAAATAGCTAAACGAGCAGGACTACTGCACGATATAGGTAAAGTACCAAGTGAAGAAAGCGAATTGCCACATGCCATACTAGGTATGAAATGGGCTGAAAAATATGGTGAAAAACCTGAAGTGTGCAATGCTATTGGAGCTCACCATGATGAGATCGAAATGACAGGATTAATATCTCCTATCGTTCAGGTGTGCGATGGTATAAGCGGTGCGCGCCCTGGTGCTCGTAGGCAAATTGCCGAATCGTACATACAGAGACTAAAAGATCTTGAAAGCCTTGCCATAGGCCACAAGGGAGTGAGCAAAGCCTATGCAGTGCAAGCTGGCCGAGAGCTTAGAGTAATGGTAGATTGTGACAAGGTAAGCGATGCCGAGGCAGCAAAAATATCCTATGATATCAGTCAAAAAATTCAAAATGAGATGACCTATCCCGGTCAGGTAAAAATTACCGTAATACGTGAAACCCGTGCGGTAAACGTGGCTAGGTAATAGCAGGACTATGTTATAAAATGAAAGTCCGCTTCCTTTTGGTTGTGGGCTTTTTTTTTGTGCTCCAAGTCTAGCAACCGTATTTATATAAATGATTGCCTTTACGCACCTCTTCGAGCATTCTAAGATATAAACAAGTATTTAAGCAACTAATTTAACAAAAGGTTCATCACGATTTGCTACGGCAAATATTCTTAGGACCAACTTATTAGCTACAGCATTGAGTGC
>JAUICR010000102.1 GCA_030427785.1 Bacteroidia bacterium
TTCAAGTACATCGCCATCGGCACCATACTTTTCCATACTCACCCAGTCGCCTACACGCACCATATCGTTTGACGAAATTTGGATACTTGCTACAAGGCCTAAAATCGTATCCTTAAAAATCAACAATACGATAGCCGTAGCGGCCCCAAAAGCGGTAAGAATGGTAATAGGAGACTTACCTACCAGCATAGAGATGATAAATACTACCCCTACAATGTTCACAATAATTTTAAATACCTGCACATAGCTACTAACAGGTTTGCCCTTCAGTTTTTCTGATTTTAATCCGATGTGTTCTACGGCTTTAAAAAAACGAGACGATACTCCTAGCAACACAATAATGATGTAGATGGCCAGCATTTTACGGAGTATCATAAGCGTGTCCGCGCTCTCAAAAAAGAGAGGCAAGGAATACCAGATTAAAGTAGCAGGAATGACATGTGCCAGAGACTGAAAGACTCTTTTTTCGAGAAACACATCATCGTAGGTGTTTTTTGAGCGCTTTACGTACAGGGTTACTACATGCAGTATTACCCTTCGGGCAACAAAATCGACAAGTAAACTTACCAAGGCAAGAATGGCCACATTGATTGTTATCGTGAGCCAGGCCGCGGTGTTTTCACTTAAGCCTTTTGATAATAACCACTCTAGAGCCCAGTGCTCAATTGCTAATTCTTCCATTTTTATTTAACTGTTTCTTAACTATCGCACCCGTTTGCAAATGTAAAAAGCTCCGTATCATTGGCCGTACATAATGCCAGGTTAATAGAATAAGTTTATAGTAGGTATTAGATTCAAATATATTTGGCCTACTACAGAGATGAATTAGAATGGGATTTACGATATTTGACTTCCTTAATTCTCATCTCAAAATAACTCTACTCCCTATTTCCACCCTACTTGATTGGCAAAAGGCACAGATATGTAAGAGAAAAGATTCGAGAATTTTGTATCGAATAATATACGAATGAAAGTAATTTCTATAATGAATAGATGGAAGTACCTCTTACTAGGAGGTGTATTAGCAGTGGGTTTGGGGTTCTATATCCCCAAAATGTCCGATGCCTCAAAAAAGGATCAAGTCATTTTAAGTTTGATCTACAATATCCTTAATCAGTCTCATTTTTCGCCTGCTCAAGTTGATGACAAATTTTCTGAAGAGGTGTATGATAATTTTTTGGAGAACCTCGATTTTAGTAAACGATTCTTTCTTCAGGAGGATATCAAAAGCTTAGAAGTATACCGTCATAGTATTGATGATGAAATACTAGCCTCTGAGCTCAATTTTTTTGAAGCCTCTTATGCCATTTACAATGAGAGATTTGAAGAGACGCATAGGTATTTTGAAGACATCTTAGAAAAACCTTTTGATTTTACAATAAACGAGAGCTACGAAACGGATGAAGAGAAGCTGGACTTTTGTAAAAACGAAACTGAGCTTGAAGATAGATGGCGATTGTACCTTAAGCAAAGAGTATTGTCAAGGATTGAAGACAAAATAAACTCTCAGGAAGAAGATACTACTCGTAGTGACACGAGTGTTGTAAAAACTTTTGCCGAACTAGAAATAGATGCAAGAGCCAAAGAAATGGAGCTACACGAAGAGTGGTTTAAGTCATTGGCAGATTTGGATAGACTGGATTGGGTGGGTATGTACATGAATTCTATTACCACCATATACGACCCCCACACGCAGTATTTTGCACCTGAGCGCAAGGAGGACTTTGAAATTAGTATGACCGGGCAGCTAGAGGGTATTGGTGCTCAGCTTACACAAAAGGGAGAGTATGTGGTTATTTCAAAAATAATAACAGGTTCGGCTTGCTGGAAACAGGGTGACCTGGAGGAAGGTGATAAAATACTAAAGGTAGCCCAGGAAGGAGAGACAGACGATGAAGCTATAGATGCTGTGGGTATGAGTGTACGTAAATTGGTAAAGTACATCCGCGGGCCCAAGGGAACCGAAGTAAGGCTTACGGTGCAAAAACTGGACGGCAGCAAAATGCTAATACCTATTGTGCGCGATGTGGTGGAGCTTGAGGCTACTTTTGCCAAATCGGCTGTATTGGGCGAAGGCGATGCCAAAATTGGATATATACGTTTACCCAAGTTTTATGTAAACTTTTACGATGATGAAAACCGCGTTTGCTCTGAAGACGTAAAGGCGGAAATAGAAAAACTGAAAGCCGACAATGTTCATGGAATTATCCTTGACCTTAGAAATAACGGAGGTGGAAGCCTGCAAGAGGTGATAGACATTGTAGGCTTGTTTATAAAGGATGGGCCTGTAGTGCAAGTAAAAGGGCCAGGCCAGAGCCCCAAGGTACTTCAGGATGAGGATTCAAAGATTTTTTATGACGGGCCATTGGTAGTGATGGTAAACCAGTTTAGCGCATCGGCATCCGAAATATTTGCTGCTGCCATCCAAGATTACAACCGCGGAATTATCATTGGTAGTAAATCTACCTTTGGTAAGGGTACAGTGCAAAATGTATTGGATATGGACAGGGCGGTAAACTTTACTTTTGATGATGTAAAGCCCCTGGGGGCATTAAAGCTTACCATCCAAAAGTATTACAGAATAAATGGAGGAACACCTCAGTTGCGCGGTGTACAGTCTGATATAGTTTTACCAGATAATTTTACTTATATAAAATATGGAGAGGCTGAAGAAAAGCACGCTTTACCTTATAGCGAAATAGCACCTGCCAAATACTCGGTATGGAAACTTGGTACCGAAGCCTACCCAAAGGCGGTAAAACAAAGTGAGGCGCGTGTTAAGGAAAATGAAAAATTTGCCTTGATAGATGAGTATGCAAAATGGCTGAAGAAACAGAGAGATTTAACGGAAGTAAACCTCAATTATGAAGCGTACAGAAAAGAGCAGGTGGAGTTTAGAGAAAAATCTAAAAAGTTTGAAGGCATGCGCAAGAGTAATGAAGAACTGGCTGTAAGCTCCAACTCGGCAGATGTAAGCATGTGGGATGCCAGTGAAGAAAAGCAAAAAGAACGTGACATTTGGTTTAAAGGCCTACGCACAGATTTGTATCTAAATGAAGCTTTTCATGTAGCGGGCGATTTAAAATAGATAAGACTAGGTGAAGGATTCGGTTTTAAAGAAACTTATTAAAGATCCACTAGGAGCAGGGGGAATGCTGGTCATTCTCCTTGCTTTTTTTGTGGCCATTTTTGCCTATTTCATTATGCCTGATGATAGTCCTAATGCCAATGATATGAATTTAGCTTTGGCAGGTAAAAAGCCTGGTTTTAAGGTAGAAGTACTGCTGGTGCAAAAAGAAAATGTAGTGCAAACTAGCTGGTGGCAAAAGCTAGTTGGAGGTGAGGAGAAAGCCTATCGTGAGGTGCCTATTCAAAGCTATGCCGAACAGGACGGAGCAATACTATATACCGAGTACGTAGGTCAAGGCGCAGCAGGAGTTGAAAAATCTATTGCTGTAGAAAAGCTGATGCCAAATAATTATCTGAGTACTAAAACCTACATTTTGGGGACCGACAAATATGGACGGGATTTACTGAGTAGGCTACTGCTTGGTGCTCGTATTTCATTTTCGGTGGGATTTATTTCGGTATTCATTTCATTGCTTATAGGTATTCCTCTTGGAGCTATTGCTGGCTACTACGGTGGATTTATAGATAAAGTAGTCATGTGGTTTATCAATGTGGTTTGGTCTATCCCTACCTTACTTATGGTAATAGCTATTACACTGGCCTTGGGCAAGGGTTTTTGGCAAGTTTTTGTGGCCGTTGGTTTTACTATGTGGGTAGAGGTAGCTCGTGTGGTGCGCGGGCAGGTACTTAGCGTAAAAGAAAAAGAGTACATACAGGCAGCTCAAGTACTGGGCTTTAGCGATGCCCGAATTATTTTCAGGCATTTGCTACCAAATGTTCTTGCACCTGTTATTGTGATTTCGGCAGCCAACTTTGCAGCCGCTATCCTTATCGAGAGTGGTTTAAGTTTTTTGGGTATTGGCGCTCAGCCTCCTATGCCTAGCTGGGGTAGCATGATAAAAGATCATTATGCCTACCTGATAGTAGATAAGGCATATTTAGCCATCGCTCCTGGTGTGGCTATTATGCTATTGGTATTGGCATTTATGATGCTGGGCAATGCCCTGCGTGATGCCTTGGATGTGAGAAGGGTATAAAGGCCTTTTAGGCTTATACGTAGTCTAACCTCTGTCTTTACCATTCATTTTTAATCCAAAAATTAATTTTACCCTTAGTGCATTGGTTTGATGCTTATTACTATACCCAAGGGGCGATAGGTAAAATTTGTTTCCGATACTTAGCAGGCTATAATATTTGTCGCCATTGTAACCAACAGAAAGTTGAAAATCTAGGTTGTAGATAAAAGGATTTGTGGGATAGTACGAAAAATCATCTGTGTCTACGTGCTTGTAACCGGCTCCAAAGCCCATCCCAATACTGGCAAAAGCATAAAAGTCTTTTGGTAAAACCCATAAATAACCAGCAGTACTTACTATTCCGCCACCTATTTCTATATAATCATTCATATAGGCATGGTCATTATACTCGGGTTGAACTTCGTGAGGAATTACAGTAGAGTCAGCTCTTAGGCGATAGTATGTAGCAAAGCCGCCAAGGCTAAAGGCCGGGGCACTTTTCTTTTGTTTTTGCGCCCCAGAATATACCGAGCGTAGCGAAACTTTTTTGCTGGAAAAAAAGTATTGGTAAGCAAAAGCCAGGGTGGAAGATCTGATATCATCTCTAAAGATTTCATTGGTAGCAAGGTTTGAAGTACCAAAACCCTTAAAGCTGCTGGCAACAAAATCCAATCTGGTTTGCTCCAAAACCATGGTTCCTTGCATATCCAGCCTATTGGTCACATTATCCTCATCCAACACTAGATTGATACCTAAGTCTAGTATAAAAGGGTAGACAGCCACACCTATCCCTAGCCCAAATCTATTGTTTGCTTGATACTTTAACGAACTGGATGAATTACCGATACTAAACTTATTGGGGCGAAAGCTCCCATAAAATCGCAAAGACCAATGGTCATTACTAGGGTCGATATAGCTGGTGTCTTGATCATTTTTGGGCCGCAAGTCAGGTGGAATATACTTGGTTAAATCTTGAGCCGTGGCACTTAATGCTACTATTGATAATGCACCCAATAAGGCGAGTTTCCTACTTATACTTGATAGCAAAAATTGATAAATAATTGTAAAACTACCCACATTCATTTTGTAGCGATTCCTTTGTACCCTACAAAGAAAATGTATTTTCTGTGGACAGATTTAAAACCTGGATTGTTCTTTGTGCCTCTTTCGTAAATGATAATAGCGGCTACTCGCCAGCTGCTTTTGCCAGGTACTACATATAAGCTTGCAGCACCCTGCCTGACATTCTATTCAAGTTAACTTCTATAGCCTTTAACGAAAACTGCAAATGCATTAATGTGAGCTCTGCATTTAGCAACGATAATTGGGTTAGCCTAAAATCATAACCATTTATAGCTCCTGTTTTCAGTTGTTCTTCGGCAATGCCATATACTATATTCATAGCGTCCACATTACTATTGGCCAGCTCCATTCTTTGGGTGATGGAGGTATATTCATTATACAAATTCAAAACATCGGCATCTATGGTTTGATGCACTTGCTGTTTGGTTAGGTTGCTATTTTCTACAATGATTTTGGTGTTTTTTATATCGCGCCTTGTAGCTCCTCCATTAAAAAGATTGTAGCTTACCGATACCCCAAGAGTAGGTCCAAAATTTTGATTGGAAACAAAGAAGCCCACATCAGCCGTGGTGTTAGAATACTTGTACCCTGCAAACAAGTCTATTTTAGGATAAAGATTGGTTTTTGCCAATCGCAGCTCGGTTTCGGCTATTAGCTCTTCTAGGCGCTGCTGCTCCAGCTGGTTGTTATTGTTTGCTACCATGCTAAACAAGGAGTCTTTGGCAGGAATAAGCAGCATATTGAACGTATAATCATCCACCTCAATCTTATTTTCCAAATCATTGTTCAGTACTCTATTTAATTCCACTTCTAGCGATTGAATGGTATTAATTTGCCTTAATACCAAAATGCTATCGGTTTGGTAAGCCACCAATGCCTGGCCGTAATCAATGGCCTTACCGGCTCCAACTTCTTTTCGTTTTTCCTCTATGTTCAGTCTAAAGGCCGATATTTTTAATGACTCTCTGAAATTCTCCAATAGCTCTTTCTCGTACATCAGCTGATAGTAGGCCGTTACTATATCAGATACTGTTTGTTCTATATAGAATTTAGTATTGAGTTGCCCCAATTGTTCTAAATAGGATAACTGATCTCTTTTGGCATACACGCTAAATCCATTAAAAAGAGTCCAATTTGCAATGGCCGATAAGTTTAAGTTGGTGTTTCTGGCATTTGTGCCTTCTCTTACAGTACCATCGGCAAAAGTTTGCTCAGTATTGTTGAAGGTATTCGAATATTCCCCTACTAAATCTACTGTGGGCAACTGTCCGGTATTACCTCTCACATTATTGTTTACCGCAATTTGCTCTGCGTTTTTTACTATCTGTATTTGATAGTTTTTTTCCAAAGCGGTATTAATCAATTCTTGTAAAGATTGAGCTGATGCCTGGTGGGTCGCTGCCGCCAAGGTGATAAATAATATTTTAACTAAAATCTGCTTCATCTATAATAATATTCTCTTTACTAGCTATGTAAGTATACAAGGCTGGGATGATATAGAGGGTTAAAACCAATGCTAACAAGAGTCCACCAATAATGGTTAATCCCATTGGTACCCTGCTAGTAGAAGAATCGCCTAGAGCCAATGCTATAGGTAAGGCTCCTAATATGGTAGAAAGACTGGTCATCAAAATAGGACGAAAACGTTGAGATGCCGCCTCGGTAGCAGCCTCTTTCAGCGACATTCCGGCATCTCTTTTTTGGTTGGCAAATTCTACAATTAAAATTCCATTTTTGGTAACTATCCCCACCAGTACAATCATACCTATTTGGCTAAAAATATTTAGGGTTTGATCAAATGCCCACAGGGTGAGTACCGCTCCGGCCAAGGCCAATGGTACGGTAAGCATAATGGTAAAGGGGTCTCTAAAACTTTCGAATTGTGCAGACAGAGTAAGGTATACAAGCACAAGAGCAAAAATGAAAATAAGCGTGGTGCTGCTTGAGCTTTCCGCAAAATCGGAAGCGCTACCTGCCAGTTCTGTGCTAAACGATTCGTCCAGTAAAGCATCCGATATTCTTTTCAATTCATCTATTCCATCCCCTATAGTATAGCCCATGGCTGGCGCTGCTTCTACTGTAGCAGATGTATATCTGTTGTACCTCAACAAAGATGGCGGACGGCTATTAAATTCAAGGTCTACCAAATTATCCAAAGAAATCATCTGCCCTACATTGTTGCGTACAGTAATGTTATACAGGTCTAAGGGTTTATCTTTTTTCTCCTTTATGGCTTGGGCTATCACATAGTATTGTTTGCCATCTTTTATAAAGTAGCTCAATCGTTGGTCGCTCAAAAAAGTTTGTAGCGTTTGTGCAATATCAGAAACACTTACGCCCATCAGTAAGGCTTTATTTCTGTTGATAGAGACGGTAATTTCAGGTTTGTTAAACTTAAGGTCTACCTGCGAAACTCCAAATACAGGGCTATTTTGTACGCTGTCCATAAAGGCAGGGAGTACCGCCTTTAATCGTTCCAAATCGGGCGCTTGTAATACAAACTGCAAGGGGAGTTTTCCACCGCCTCCGCCATTGGCTTTTATAGTTTCTTCTTGCAGTACAAATGATCGCGCAAATGTTAACCCTCTTAGCTTTTGGTTTATTTCATTGGCCAATTGGTTCTGCGATTTTTCTCTTTCGCTGGGTTGTTTTAATGGCATAAAAATAAATGCCGAATTGGCTGCTGTAGACGACCTAAAGGTGGGTGATGTTACTCCCAATAAAAAGGCTTTTTCGGGAATGGTGTCCAACAAATACATGAGCTCCAGCTGGTAATTATCCATAGCTTCAAAAGAAGTTCCTTCGGGAGCCGTAGATATTACTCGCAATTGGCTCTTGTCTTCCATGGGCGCCAATTCTGATTTTAGTTGAGAGCCAACAAAGAAGATAAGTCCCAGCATCAGCAGGAACAGCGGAAATGCCAGCCACCTTTTTTCCATAAAGGTTTTTAGGGAGCTGCTATACTTTGTGGTGCTTGTGTCTACAATTCGTCCAAAGGCGCGCATCAAGGCATTTTCGCGGCTGCTCTTCTTTAGCATGCGCGAACTCATCATGGGTGTAAGAGAGAGGGTGATAAATGTGGAAATAACGATAGATCCTACTACCACCATGGCAAACTCGCGAAACAATTGCCCGGTAAGGCCCGGCATAAAAAAGATGGGTAAAAACACACAGACCAAGGTGATGGAAGTGGCAAGTACCGCAAAGAAAACTTCGCGCGAACCCTCAAAGGCCGCTTTCATAGGATGCATACCGGCTTCTATTTTGGCATAGATGTTTTCCATTACCACAATAGCATCATCTACCACAAGGCCGGTAGCTAGTACCAATCCTAAAAGTGATAATATATTGATGGAGAAGCCCGCGGCATATAGTACAGCAAAGCTTCCTATTAATGCTATCGGAATAAGGATCACCGGAATTAAAGTGGTTCGCCAGTTTCGTAAAAAGAAAAAGATAACCATCAGCACCAAAATAAATGCCAGCAAGATGGTAGACTTTACTTCGCTAATAGCTTTTCGGATGGTAATGGTTTTGTCCATAGCCACATCCAATACTA
Organism: Bacteroidia bacterium; assembly: GCA_030427785.1. Taxonomy (GTDB): domain Bacteria; phylum Bacteroidota; class Bacteroidia; order Flavobacteriales; family Schleiferiaceae; genus Owenweeksia. The sequence goes on from JAUICR010000102.1 coordinate 8,788, forward strand.
TATCGGCAGGCAGGTCTTTTTTCATGATTTCTATCCTGCGAAAAATTTCGTCTACAATATCAATGTAATTAGAGCCGGGCTGTGGCTGTATGGCAATACCCACCATGGGTATCACACCATTACCGCGCAATAAGGTGCGCTCAGCCTCTGCTCCAAGCCTCGCTTTACCTACATCCTTCAGTCGAATTAAGGTATTGTCATATTTTTTGATAATAAGATCATCAAACTCCTCGGGCGTAGATAAGCGCCCAATGGTTCTTACCGTAAGTTCGGTTTCGGTGCCTTCTATTCGCCCCGAAGGCAATTCTACGTTTTGGCTGTTTAATGCATTTTGGATATCGATGGGCGTTACTTGTAGTTCCCTCATTTTGGTAGGGTCAAGCTCTAGGCGCATGGCATACTTTTTTTCCCCCCAAATACGAATACTACTCACCCCCGGAACGGTTTGTAAGCGCTCCTTAAATTCATTATTTCCAATTTGGGTTAGCTCCAGCAAGCTTCGCTTTTGGCTCTGTACAGTGATGGATAGAATGGTTTCGGCATTGGCGTCAGCTTTGTTTACCGTAGGAGGATCGGCATCTGGCGGCAACATTTTAATGGCCTTTGATACCTTATCGCGTACATCATTAGCAGCATTGTTCAAATCCATTTGAGGCATAAACTCTATCGTAATGGTACTTCTGCCATCGGTACTGATGGAGCTTAATATTTTTACCCCGTCTATGCTATTTATTTGCTCCTCTAGGGGTTCGGTTATTTGCGATTCAATAATTTCAGCATTGGCCCCGGTATAGTCAGTTTGCACAGTTACTATTGGCGGATCTACACTAGGATACTCTCTTACACCCAAAGACAAATAGCCCACCACACCCAGCAAAATAATGATGATGGCAAATACCGTAGCTAATACGGGTCTTTTTATACTTATTTCAGATAATGTCATATGACCATCCTTATTTTGAAGATTGAAGTTTTATTCCCATCCCATCTTTTATTTGCAGCAGCCCTGTGGTTATAATAGTATCTCCGGCCTGTATGCCTTCTACAATATGTACTTTATCAGCCGTTCTGTTGCCCATTTTCACCTCTTCTTTTACAGCCTTTCCGCTTTTATATAAATAGATGGTTTGCTTGTTTATTTCGGGTACTACGGCCTGGGTGGGTACTAGCAAGGCGTTTTTAATAAAGTTGGTACTCACCGATACTTCTACAAAAGTGCCCGGCATAATAATTTTGTCTTTGGGCTGATCTAGCAGTGCTCGCACATGTATGGTTCTTGACCTAGCATCTATCAATGGATTGATGGCATATATTTCTGCTTCCAAGCTATCTGGCCCCATTAATACTTTAATCTTTTTACCTACTTCAATATCTTTTAAATGCTCCTGAGCCAACGAAAAATCTACCTTCAGTTTATCCATAGCCGTAAGGGTGGTAATTACATCGCCCTGCTTTAAAAAGGCACCCTTGCTAAAGTTTCGCAAGCCAAGCTTTCCTGTAAATGGTGCTGTTACGTTTGCCAAATCAATGTTTACCTGCAATTGCTGCAGCTGCGACTTCAGTAACTCTATTTTTGATAAGGCCTGGTCTATCTCTTCCTGGCTGCTACCACCTACATCTAGCAGTTGTTTTTTTCGCTCATAGTCTTTTTCGGTGGCGCTTAAGTCGGCTTTAATTCCCGGCAATTGTGCTTTCCAGCTTCTATCATCCAATCGGATTATTGGCGCTCCTTTTTTGATGTTCTCACCTTCGTTAAAGTAAATTTCTAACACTTGACCTGCCATAGGAGCCATTAGCTCTACTTGTTCATTAGCAATTAATTCGGCAGTAGTTATCAAGTCATTATTAAAGGGCTCAGGAATTACTACATAGCCTTTGGCTTGCAAATTACTAGACCCTGCAGCTGTTGGGCTTTTTTGCTTGCCACATGAGGCCAGGGCAACTATGAGCAAAAGGATAGAGCTACTTCTTGTCATTTTTTTCATCTGCACTTTTATTTTTTCTTTTAAATGCTTTTACAATAAACTCGGGTTCGGGCATATGGGAGATGGTGACAAACAATTTGTTCATGCATTGCTGAAAAATCTCCTTTTCCTCGTTACTAAAGTCGTGAAACAATAAATCATTGGTTTGTTCTACCGCCAGGTTAATTTTGGGCAGTAGCTGCCGCGCTTTGTCAGTAACTTCCAATATCTGGCATCTTCTGTCATTGCAGTCTTGCTTGCGTACCAGCAATTCCTTATCACATAAATAATCTACTATTCGCATAGTATGCACCTTGTCTCTGCGCAATACCTCTGCTAAGTCTTTTTGCGTAAGCTCGCCACTGTGTTCGCACAAATAAACCAAGGGCCTAAAATATCTCTCTAAGCCATGGGGCTTCATGATAGAAGAGAGCGTACTGAGATATACCTCAGAAATGCGTGACATCTCAAAACCGTAAATTTTTAATTGCTCCACTAAAAGTTTAATTACAATTGAAACGGTTACAAATGTAACTGTATTTATCATTGTAAGAAATGTATTTAGTAGTAGGGTATGGGGCAATCATTTTCTTCTATCAGTTACGCGGCTACTTTAGCAATGAGGGTTTATAAATTTGAGATAGCCTATAAATGGTGTAGTGCCTTGATTTTGCTGATAGCCAATTGATATGCGTACGAAAGTAGGGAGCGGTAAAGCCTTTCGAATAAAAAGACGGGAGATTTTCAACATCCTTTCTTGAAAAGCTGTTGTTAAAAAATTCGCCCTAAAAAAGCATAGACCTTCATAGAATGTTATTATTGCAGCGTGGCTATAAAACTAAAAATTCATACTACAAAAGGCCAGGCCAAATGGCTCAAGGGCCTGTTTATGCTATCGGTAGCGGGTCTTGCTTCTATCGTTATCATATATTTTTTCGAACCGGAAATTTATCAGCGGCTTGATGGCAAAGCAAGGGCTCATGTAGGCCCTATTACCAAGGAGGCGTATATTTTTGGTCCGGTACTGGAGGAAGAAATAACGCCTGTAGCCCCCAAGGGTTCATTGCACAAAGATTATCATTTGGTGCATCAAATTGAGTCTAAGCGCTCGGGTGTTTCGGTTATTGAGGATGAATCAGAGCTTCATAATCTTGTAGATCAAAATAAACTGGTGGTGGTAGAAGCAGGTGTAGGCTATACGCTAGAG
>JAUICR010000103.1 GCA_030427785.1 Bacteroidia bacterium
ATTTGGAACAACATAGGGATACATCCTCCTAAGGGGTTTACGCCCGCCTTGCGATAAAGCTCCATGGTAGCCTGCTGCTTCTTCATCGGCTCCTTGTCTTTGAACTTTTCGTTAAGTTCATCAATCTCCGGCTTAAGCACTCGCATCTTGGCCATTGAGCGGTAAGACGTGTAGGTAAACGGAAATAGAATCATTTTGATAACTAAGGCAATAATCAAAATGATAATACCATAATTGATTCCAAAACCTTCGAGCCAGTTGAACATATTAATAATCAACCCTCGGTTTATCCATCCCAAAATTCCCCAACCCAAAGGAATCAACTTTTCGAAATTCTCATTAAAAGCCGCAAGCTTTTCATATTTATTAGGCCCTAAATACAAACCTAAATTTTGATTAAAATCTTTGCCTGGCTCTGCCAAGCTCACTTTTGACACCAAGTACTTGGTTACCGTTTCTTCAGTTTCTGCAGGTACTTTTGATATTAATTGTGTTTTCTTAAAATCAGCTGATTTATTAATTAAAATAGAAGAGAAAAACTGTTGCTTATAAGCTACCCATTTTACATTTTCTTCTAGTTCCTCATCATCGCTACCGGCAGACAGTTCATCGGTATCATCATCCTCCGTAAATCTGTAATTGAGATGTGTATTTACGCGTTCATTATCAATATTTTTTTCTTGCCTTAAGGTTGCCATCTCCCATTGCAAGCCCGAGTTTTCGGTTACTGTATTGCCCATACCATCCGAGCGGATATCCCAATTGAGCATGTATTCGCCAGCGGGTAATTCAAAATGGTAATGCAAGGTGCCTCCCGTGGGTGATGTATAGCTTAACTTAATGGCACTCTTACTTACCTCAGAAGCCACAAAATACTGATCGGCAGTATTGATAATACCTCCGCTCTGCAGCTGAAGATTAAATTCAGAATTATCATTAATTAAGTAAAGTGGTAAACTATCGTAGGTTTTGTATTTCTTAAGGTGTGCTTTTTTTATTTGTCCACCTTTATTGCTAAAGGTAATAGCCACCAACTCATTTTCGAGGGTATACAACTCTTCTACTTGCGGTACCTCTTGCACCACACTCTGAGTGCTATCCAAAACAACGGCCGCCTCAGGTGGGCTAGCTATTTCCTCATTTTTAGATACTGTCTCTTCCACCTTAGTGCTATCAGCACCAGATATACTAGCATCTGCTGGAGGCTCATTATTACCAAAATATCCGAAATACAAAAAGATTCCACCAATAAGTAAAAACCCCATGATGGTGTTAAAATCCAGTTTCTTGCTCATTATGCTTGTTCTTTTGAAGCTTTTATAGTGGCTTCAATAAATTTTACGAATAGTGGATGTGGGTTGGCCACAGTACTTTTATACTCAGGATGAAACTGCACCCCTACAAACCAAGGATGGCTGGGAAGTTCCATTATTTCTACTAATCCCAAATCAGGGTTTTTTCCTGTAGCAATCATTCCCGCTTTTTCAAAGTCTTCGAGATACTCATTATTAAACTCAAAACGATGGCGGTGACGCTCGCTAATTTCTTTTCTGCGATAGGCATTATATGCTTGGCTACCTTCTTTTAAGGTACAATCGCATGCACCTAATCGCATGGTTCCTCCTTTCTTTTTCACCTTCTTTTGAGTCTCCATCAAGGAGATAACCGGGTGCTTGGTGTCAGGGTCCATTTCGGTAGAATTGGCATCCTCCCACTTTAATACATTTCGGCCGTACTCTATTACAGCTGCTTGCATTCCCAGGCAAATCCCAAAAAATGGTATGTTGTTTTCTCTGGCATAGCGTATGGCTTCCAGTTTCCCTTCAAATCCACGCTCGCCAAAGCCTGGTGCTACCAATACCCCATCTAGGCCTTCCATGTACTTGTGGGTGCTTTCGGTAGCCAAATTTTCTGAATGAATCCATTTTATGTTAACCTTACATTCATTAGCTGCACCTGCATGTATAAAAGACTCAACAATGGACTTATATGAATCATGAAGCTCGATATACTTTCCTATAAGACCTACAGTCACTTCCGTTTTAGGATACTTTAGTTTGTATAGAAAATCCTTCCAGTTTACCAGATCAAGGTTATCCTCTATCGGTAAACTAAACTTTTTAAGTACCACTTCATCCAGTCGCTGATTGCGCAATAAAATTGGCACAGCATAAATAGTTTCTGCATCGGTAGATTCGATAACTGCCTCTTTCTTTACATTACAAAAAAGTGCCAGTTTGCGCTTTATCTCCTCTCCTATTGGTTTTTCTGATCTACAGACCAGGATATCCGGCTGTACTCCTGACTCTTGCAGGCTTTTAACTGAATGCTGCGTAGGCTTGGTTTTCAGCTCACCCGTTACTGCCAAAAATGGAACTAATGTTAGATGAATCACCAAACAATCATCTCCCAACTCCCACTTTAGCTGTCTTACGGTTTCTATATAAGGTAGGGCTTCTATATCTCCTACGGTTCCCCCAATCTCAGTAATTACTATCTCAAACTCGCCAGTATTACCCAGCAACATGATTCGTCTTTTTATCTCGTCTGTAATATGTGGAATTACCTGAACAGTTTTTCCTAAGAAATCACCTCTTCGCTCCTTGTCTATTACTGATTGATAAATTCTACCCGTGGTTACGTTGTTTGCTTGGGAGGTAGGTCTGTTCAAAAATCGCTCATAATGTCCCAAATCCAAATCGGTTTCGGCCCCATCATTTGTCACATAGCATTCGCCATGCTCATAAGGATTTAAAGTACCTGGATCGATATTGATATAGGGATCCAATTTCTGAATTGTAACACTATAACCTCTTGACTGTAAAAGTGTAGCTAATGAGGCTGAAACGATTCCCTTTCCTAAGGAAGAGGTAACGCCACCTGTAACGAAAATATATTTTGTGGATGCCATAAATGAGTATCTCCCGGTTTGCAAAAAACGCTGCAAAGCTAATATAAAATGACACAAGCATTAGCCCATTGACAGGATAAGACTTGCTACTTTTTCTAATTAAATTAAGACTCTTAAATGAGTTCTTTTATAATATCACTCATCTGTACACCTTCTGCCTCTGCTTTGTAATTTCTCCCTACTCTGTGGCGAAGTACTGGTTCGGCTACCGCCAAAATATCTTCCTTATCAGGTGAATATTTTCCGTGTAAGGCTGCATGACATTTAGCTCCTAAAATTAAATTCTGTGAAGCTCTTGGCCCCGCCCCCCACGCGATGTACTCGTTGGTAATATTTTTGGCCGTATGAGTATTAGGCCTTGTAGAGCTGCTTAGTTTTACGGCAAACTCATATACATTATCCGCTACAGGTATTTTTCTAATCAAGTTTTGAATATCTATTATCTCCTGTTTATTCAAAACCTCTTTTACCTCAGCATTGGTACCTGAAGTGGTGTTTTTTACAATTTGCAGCTCTTCTTCAAAACTTGGATAACCTACTTCGATATTAAACATAAACCTATCAAGCTGGGCTTCGGGCAAGGGATAAGTACCTTCTTGCTCTATAGGATTTTGGGTAGCCAAAACAAAAAATGGATCCGCCATTGGATAGGTTTTACCTGCTACAGTGCCGATTGGGTTTTAGGAGGGGTTCTATTTATCTCATCGGCTAGAATGATGTTAGAAAACAATGGCCCTTTCAAAAACTTGAAGTTTCGATTTTCATCCAATATTTCAGAACCTACAATATCAGAAGGCATCAAATCTGGTGTAAACTGAATACGATTAAAGCTTAAGCCCAAAGCCTGTGCTGCAGTGTGTACCAATAGTGTTTTGGCCAAACCAGGCACTCCTACCAATAGTGAATGCCCCTTGCAAAAAATAGATAGAATCAAAAGGTCAATTACCTCTTCTTGCCCAACTATTACTTTTCCGATTTCATTTTTCAGCGACTCATACTTTATTCCAAGTTGGTCTACCGCTTGAGCATCACTAGTATTATTCGACATATTGCGATTGTTTTATCCAATTTTGATTAAAATCACAGCTTAAGTATTCATTGTTTACCCTTACATACGTAGATTTCAATTTTTCCTCTATCCAATTTTGGGTGGCCTCAGCCTTCTTCTTTTGCAATGCCATCATCTGAATTTTGGTATAATCCGTTTTCAAATCGGCACGGTGTGGCTCCGTTTTTTCAAGTAGCTTTATCAATCTATACCCTTCTTTACCATCCGGAGTACGATAAAAATCGGGTTGAGAAATTTGACCAACCTGAAGTACATCTATAGCTACAAAAGTGGCTCTACCTATTTCGCTTGTTTGCCATTTAGAGTCACCCGTATTAGGGTTAATACTAATACCATCATTTAGTTTCGAGTCTTCATCATCAGACACTCTCTCGGCCGCCTGGCCAAAAGTTTCATTCTTATCTAAAATATTCTGACGAAGGCTGTCTAGATAATCTTCCACCTCCTTAAGGTTTTCGGGTGAAATTTTAGGCTTAATAAGTATATGACGAAGATCTAACTCCTCTCCACGCCTTTTTAGTAATTGCACAATATGATAACCATACTCTGACTTGAACGGTTTTGAAACTTCGCCTTCCTTAAGGTTAAATGCTACTGCTTCAAATTCTTTTACAAATTGTCCCCGTTTTATAGACTCATACTTCCCTCCATTCTTAGCAGAACCAGGGTCTTCAGAATATAAAACCGCAAGCGTGCTAAACGAGGAACCATCTTCTACCCTTTGTTTCAAATCATTCAATTGATCAATAGTAGCTTGGATGGCCTCTTCAGATGGGTTGGGAAACTTTATTATTTGAGCATATTCTACCTCCGAGTTTATTAGTGGCAAGCTATCCTCAGGTATTTCTCTATAAAAACTACGAACTTCTGTAGGTGTAGTTTCAATATCGCGCGTAATTTGCTGAAGCATTCTTTGAGCTATCAGCTGATCGCGAATAAAAGGTTCCATTTCGGCCTGTATTTCTACTACCGATTTTTCATAGTACTGTTCCATTTTGGCTGTACTACCTATTTGCTGCGCAATCATATCTATCCTGCGCTGGCTCGTTTGGTTTACCTCCTCATCAGTTACCACTATACTATCTATGTCAGCTTGATGCAGAAGCAATTTTTCAAATAGTAATTCTTCAAAAATCTTGCACTTATCTCCTTCGCCTTCAGCCTGTCCTTGCCTCTTTAGCTGTTCGTATTGGTTATCAATATCTGATTTTAGTACAATATTTTTACCCACCACAGCTACTACACCATCTACCAATTGTGGCTGTGCGTAGGCAATACTTGTAAGAGCCACCAGGCTGCAAATGAAAATTTTCTTCATTTAATAAACTTCAAATTCCTTTTTTTCAAGAGCATCTTCCAGCAGCTTTTGCTCCAATCCTTTTAATAGAATTAATTTTCGTTGATTCAATAATATATTATTGATAATCTCTTTTGAATACGCCAAAGGAGCTCTGTCTCCTTTCAACTTGTAGGCCCATATTTTTACCAAGTACACGTTAGTGGCATCCGCAAATTCATATACCTCAGGATTTGAAATAATAGTCTTTTCATCTTCTGCACCAAATGGAATTAGTTTTTTCAAATTGTCAAATTCCATCCAACTACTATCCGATAAAGAGTATCTGTAAGCATATTTTATTGCAAAATCATGCAAGTCTTCCTCATCCTGTGGCTTTGTAGACGAAAACCACTTTATGGCTTTTTTCAAATCTGGAGCTTCCTTATTGACAATTACATAATTTGCCTTAACGATATTCTCCTTTAGCTTAAAATCGTTTGAGCTTGTCTGATAGTTTTTGTAAATCGTAGAATCTGCAACTACCGTATCCAGATTTTGATGAATATATTCTTGCTGATAAGCAAATTTCAATAGATCGTTTCGGTACTCCTCTATTTGCTTATCAAAATTCTTTTGACTCTCTGTAAGGTTGTATTCGGCTTTGTAAATCATCAATTGATCCTTAGCCCATACATTTATATAATTCTGTAAAAAAGCAAGGCTATCGGTTTCGGTCATTTCATCAGGTATCAAATCCAGCACATCTGATTTGTACAAATACCGATTGTATACTCTTGCCAATGGCTCACCCTGCAGTTCTTCTTCGGGGCTTTCCAAAAACTGACAGGAGGTCGCCAAAAAGACTCCTCCTGTCATTATTAGTACAAATGCTATTTTATTAACTACCTGCTTCAAGTTCAGCTACTACTTTTTCTAATACTTCTTGGTTCATCTTTACAGGATAAGCTGCCTTTAGTTCTTGCAACCATTTCTGCTCTAAGTAATTTTGATAATCACTAATTATTAACCCACGTGATTCTTTAAAAGTTTTGTGTACAGGTGGGATTATTTCATTGATTACAACCACAAAGTAACGCCCTTCTTTTTCCAATATTTCAGAGGCTGCAAGTTCTTTTTCTATCTCATTCAGTATTTCTTTGCTACCCTCTTCGTACACCGCACTATCTATTTTCACATTTAGCTGCGAGTCGGCATTCAATGCAGTTTCGATTTCATTCTTGGTACTACCTTTCTTCAGCATTTTTACAGCTTTCTTGGCTATTTTAGAAGTAGATGCATCTATGATATAGGCATCATATCGCTCCTTCCACATATAATCATCCTGATGCTCTACATAATAAGCTTCTAAACCGGTAGTATCCACCACCGATTTTCTCCACACTTTTTGTTCGGTAAGGTCAAACAACAAGATTCCTTCAAAATACTCGCGGCTCAACAATCTAAACTCCGGGTATTTATTGACCAACTGTGTTTTTTCATAGTTGATAATTTCGTCCTCAGTATAGGTCTTATACATTACAGACAATCCTGAGTATACAGATTTCACATCTATGCCTCTTTGGTTTTCTTCTACATATTTCAAGAAATCTGCAACGGTATATTTTTGATCTGCAAACTCAAATAAAGTCTTAGTTCCGTACTTCATTTTCGAAGTAGTGTACTTTCCCTTCAACAATTCATCACCCACCTGGTCAAAGGCTAGCTCCTTAGTTTTTGGATACTCTCTATAACTATAATCTTTCTTTACTCTTCTAAGAACACTCATTTGGCTTTGCAGAGATCTGTCGTCCCTATCCACTTTTTCTTTTAGCGAAGGCTCCATTTCTTCAAAAGATTGAACACTATCCTTCTTAATCAATTTAATGACATGCCAGCCGATGGGTGTTTTCACCGGTTTAGAATAATCTCCTGGATTTTTCAAACCGAAGGCTACATCTTCAAATTCTGGATACATTTTATTAATGCCAAATGGGTACAGTTCACCACCTTTTTGGGCAGAAGTATGATCCTCGCTATACTGTTTTGCCAAGGTAGAAAAGTCTTCCCCTTGCTGAAGCTTAGCGTATATTTCATTTATCTTTTTTTCTGCTTGACCTTTCTTTTCAGCCTCAGTTTTCTCATTTTCCAAAACCAAAATATGAGCTACCTGCACTGTACCTCTTGATGGACGCTTGTCGGTAGTTTTTATTAGGTGGTAACCAAACCTTGTGCGGATAGGTCCTACCACTTCTCCAATATCTGCATTGTACGCTGCGCTCTCAAATGGGTACACCATATTGAACACTGTAAAATAACCCAAGTCACCACCGTTGGCTGCTGAGTAGGTGTCTACTGAATACTCTTTGGCCATACTCTCAAAGCTTCCACCTTTTTGTAGCTGCGCTTTTATTTTCATTATGGAGTTATAGGCGGTAAGGGTATCTTCAGGTAGAGGTGCAGGGGCTAGTTTTAGCATAATGTGAGACGCTCTTACATCTATCTTTGACCTTTCATAAGCTTCTAATATAAGCTCAGAGGTAACACCTTTATCGCTCAGGTACGGAGCGGCTAATTGATCGCGATAACTAGAATACTCACGTAAGAAGGTAGGCATAGTGTCCATGCCCATCTCTTTTGCTTCATGCACTTTTAGCTTAAAGTTTACATATAAATCCAAGTATTCTTTTGGAGTTTTAGGGTCAATATCTTCACCTAAATTTCTGTTTTTATTGTACACGGCCATGTACTCTGATGCCAAAATGGTATCATCTGCCACTGTAAATAAAACTTGCTCACCTAAACTTGATGGCTGAGCAAACGCTGGAAATGTAAATGCAACAAGCATTGCATAAGAAATGATCTTCTTCATGTACTATTAATTAACCAATTAAAAATTATTGACGACTGTAATTTGGAGCTTCTCGTGTAACGTATACATCATGCGGATGACTCTCGTTCATCCCAGCGGCTGACATACGCACAAATTTTGCAACTTCATGTAGGCTCTGAATATTGGGTGCCCCACAATATCCCATACCCGCGCGAAGTCCACCAATAAACTGGTACATCACTTCGCCTACTTCGCCTTTGTATGCTACTCGGCCGGTAATACCCTCTGGCACCAGCTTCTTTATATCATCTTCTACATCTTGGAAATAACGATCGCTACTTCCCTTTTGCATAGCTTCTATAGATCCCATCCCTCGATAGGTCTTATACTTTCTTCCTTCGTAAATAATGGTTTCGCCTGGGGCCTCATCGGTTCCTGCCAAAAGCGAACCTAGCATTACCGTATTAGCACCTGCTGCTATGGCTTTTACTATATCGCCTGTAAAGCGTACACCACCATCCGCAATTATTGGAACCCCACTATCACCTACTCCCTTTTTCACTTCCATTATAGCTGTGAGCTGTGGCACCCCAACACCTGCTACCACACGGGTAGTGCATATTGAGCCCGGGCCTATTCCAACTTTTATTCCATCAGCTCCTGCTTCTACCAAGTATCTAGCAGCTTCAGCCGTTGCAATGTTTCCTACCACTACTTCTAAGTCAGGGTATTTTGCTTTTACTCTTTTCAGGGCATCTACCACACCTTTGGTATGTCCGTGTGCGGTGTCTATTATAATAGCATCCACATTAGATTCTACCAAGGCGGTTACTCTTTCCAGCACATCTCCGGTTACCCCAACGGCCGCAGCTACTCTCAATCTTCCAAAGCTATCTTTACAAGCGTTTGGTTTTATTTTTAGTTTGGTAATATCTCTGTAAGTAATAAGGCCTATTAAGGTATTATCACTTTTAACCACTGGCAATTTTTCAATTTTATGCTTTTGTAAAATCACCTCGGCTTCTTCTAAGCTGGTATTTTCGAGGGTAGTGATAAGATTATCACGCGTCATTATTTCACGTAATGGCCTATCGCTATTTTTTTCGAAACGCAAATCGCGATTAGTAATAATCCCAATTAGTTTTTTTTCAGCGTCAATAATGGGTATACCACCTATTTTGAATTCGGCCATCATATTTTGAGCATCTACTACCAATGCGTCTTGGCCTAGTGTAACAGGATCTTGGATCATCCCACTTTCTGCTCGCTTTACATTTCTAACCTCCACAGCTTGTTGCTCAATGCTCATATTTTTATGAAGCACGCCTATACCCCCATCTTGTGCTATGGCTATGGCCATTCCCGATTCTGTAATAGTATCCATGGCAGCAGAAACTATTGGCGCTTTTAACCGGATTTTCTTTGTGAAATTTGAAGATATGTCTACCTCTCTGGGTAGCACTTCTGAATAACCTGGTACCAAAAGCACATCATCATAAGTAAGTGCTTCACCGAGAATTTTGTCAGTATTTAAAAACATGGAGGATGCAACTATTTGAAATTAATTGCGTGCAAATGTAGCAATATTAGTCCGTTTTGAGTGCTATTATAAATCATACAAATAGCCCCCTCTTTAAAACCAAAAAACTCCCTTACTATAAGCAAGGGAGTTTTTAATTAATCTGATTTTATTCTTAGCGTATCAGGGTAAAAGTACCACGTTGTTCTGAGGTTACTCCACCAGGTGTAGAGTACTGAAGGAAGTACGAGTACTGTCCTTGTTGTGCCTTCGTTCCATCATAGGTTCCATCCCATTTTTCTTCTGGGTTTTTCGATTCGAATACCGTAACACCCCAACGATTGATTACATAGAAGTGATACTCGCTCACTTCGTTGAACTTCATGGATGGGCCAAATACACGGTTAGCCAATATATCACTATCCGGACGGAAGGCCGTGGCCATATACACACGTGCTTTCTGATTCAGACAAGCCATATTAGAACGACTCTCAAATGGTTGTCCGTTATCCATCACATAGCCAAGGCTGTTTTTACCTTCAATGGCTTTTACATAATAGCAGAAGTTACCAGCTGACTCACGGTAATCACTTATATCATCTATAAAAGTGGTGTCGTCTCCATTCGTGTTTCCTACCAGTTTGAAGCTGGTTTCATCAGCGCCCTGACGGTAAATCTCATAGCGTGCTACATCCCCATCCCATTGATAATAAGGGTTCCAGTGCAGAGAGTTCGTCAAGTTTGGACGAGGATCTACATGCAACAATACATTTCGCCCAAGGTTACTCACCGTATCACGGCCTCCACAACTATCTGTGGCTGATAATCTATAGTAATAGTGTAGCTTATCAGGCGTAACACCAAAATCATTATAGGTAATTACAAAAGGAGCGCTAGCTGGCTTATTTATTTTACCAATAGTGGTATAAGGACCCAATTTACTTGGTGCTCTTTCTAAATCAAAATACTGAACATCCGCATTACCATCTATAAAGGTATTGATGGTTAATGAACCACGATCTGGGTCATTTGTTACTTGCGATAGGTACAATACTTTTGATTTATTTGGTACTTCGGCTAGGATGCATAGTTCATTTGAGCTTGCCGTTCTGCCCGTAGTATCTAGCACTTGTACTCTATAGCAATATTCAAATCCGTTTTCCAATTTGTATTGCGTATAAGAAGTATCTCCAGGAGCTGCTACAAATAGTACTTTCCATGGATCTACTACACTTCCACCAACACTAGTTTGTACCCACAGGCGATATCCTACCACACCATCTGTCCCAAATCCTTCGTAGGAGTTCCAGCTGATGCGCGAATAAGCTTCACATTTATTAAGATAATTACGCAGGTATATAGAAGTGTGTGGTTTTACCACTTGGTCATCACTTTGATTTCCGCAACTATCTACTGATATTACTTTAAACTGCTCGCTTCGAGCATCGGCTTCGCTACTAGTCCACTCATGAGGCATGGTTGCGCCTACTGGTATAGTGTCTACTATAATCCAACCCAGCTTAACATCATTGTAATATAAATAATAAGCTACTACATCGCTGTACTTGGTAGCGCCCCAGCTTATGGCTGCATTGCCATTGGCGTTTACACTCACACTATCCAGCACTATAGCATCATTATTTGTTTTATCAGAAAAATGGGCACTATCTATCGTACTCACACTGTAGCAGCCGCGCACTGTATCTTGTATCCTTACTTGATAGTTCACCACGGCATTACACACGGTAACTGTATCTATATAATTTAGCGAAGTGGTAGAACCTACCTGCGACCAATTACCACTACCGGCTGGTGCCTCGGTCCATATTTCATATATACCGCTGCTTGAGTACGGTAATGGACTGTAAATAGGGTTCCACGTTAGGTTGGCAAACTCTGCACTACCTGCTGGGGTAGCTACTAAGTTTAGTTCCATAAGGCTAATCGTATCTGAGGGCTCTGATAAGAAATCACATAGACCTGTACTTTTAAGCATATAAAAATGCTTGTAGCCTCCTCCACCCCCAAAGGTGGCATTCAATGAATCAATATCTGTTGTATACTGAAGGGTATCATAGGGGCCATTCCTACCTTGATTAGATCCGAGCAACAAATAATAATTGAAACCTAAACCACTATCCGTAAGGGCACGTTGCCACCCTACATTTATATCTCCCGTAACGGGGTCTTCGCCAATACAACTCAGCTGTACGGGGGTGGGGTCACCTGCTACCACCTTTACCACGAAGGTGGTAAGTGCAATACGTGGGGCTGGGCAGCCATCATCCTCCATACGCATCGAAAAGTAGAAGGTATT
>JAUICR010000326.1 GCA_030427785.1 Bacteroidia bacterium
CAAAGGGTTTATGTATCTGGTGGCGGTCATTGACCTGCATAGCCGGATGGTACTGAGCTGGTCCTTGTCCAACACGATGGAAGCCGGATGGTGTGATGTTCCCCCAAAAATTAGGACAGCCATTATTTCTTAACTTCGTTTAAAAAGTGAACAATGGCAAACCGGAGAAAATTCACATCCGAATTCAAGAAGAAGGTAGTTTTGGAAGCGCTGCAAGAGCGTGTTACGCTAGCAGATTTAGCGCAGAAGTATGAGTTGCACCCCCAGCAGATTACAACATGGAAGACGCATTTCATAGCGAATGCAGCCCAAGTATTTGACAATGGGAGCGCTCCATCAGGGAAGGGTCAATTTATGGAAAAAGAACGCGATGGCCTGCTGCGCACCATTGGCGAGCAGAAAGTACAGATCGACTTTCTAAAAAAAAGCTTGCGATGAAGGATGTGGCTCAGCGTCGCAAGATGGTAGAACGCCAGCATGCTCAATTGAGCATTGTCCAGCAGTGTATGCTGTTGGGCATCCATCGTTCGGGCCTGTATTACAAACCGGCACAGGAAAGTGAGCTGAATGAGGAATTGATGCGCCTGATGGATGCCCACTACCTGGAACACCCTTACAAGGGGGCTCCCCGGATGCATACTTGGCTGACCAAGGATATGGGCTACGAAGTAAGCCGCAATCGGGTGGACCGGCTCTACTATAAGGTGATGGGGCTGCGTGCGGTCCTTCCTGGCCCTCATACATCTAAGCGGGCCAAAGATCACCCTGTCTATCCTTATTTATTGCGCGATCTGGCGATTACCCACGCCAATCAGGTATGGGCCACCGATATCACTTATATCCCGATGTCCAAAGGGTTTATGTATCTGGTGGCGGTCATTGACCTGCATAGCCGGATGGTACTGAGCTGGTCCTTGTCCAACACGATGGAAGCCGGATGGTGTGTGGATGTGGTGCGCGAAGCGATCGAGCGCTATGGCAAGCCTGCTATTTTCAATACCGACCAGGGAGCGCAGTTCACCAGTGCCGTGTTTAGCCAGTTTATTCTCGATCAAGGGATCAAATTGAGCATGGACGGCAAGGGCAGGGCCACCGATAATGCATTCATTGAACGGTTCTGGCGCAGCCTCAAATACGAGCATGTATATCTGTACCCTTGCCAGGACGCAGTCGGGCTGTACCATGGCATCAATGAATACATTCAGTACTATAACGAGCGTAGAAGACATACCTCACTGGATGACCAAAGGCCAAAAGAGGTCTACGAGCAGGCTCTAAGGCAAGCTGCGTAAGTGTGTTTACGCACAAAATTAACACCCTTGATTTTTGGCCTGCAAAAGGGCCAAATCAAGGTCATTAATTTGTGGAAAACACAGCACTGTTTTTTCAAACTAAAAAAACTAAATTTAGCTGTCCTAAGGATTGGGGTAAGTTCAGACAATGATAAATCTGCATTGGTAAGCCCTTCCGGAAAATTAACGATGGTATCTACTTGCAAAATTTCATTAAGCCCACCCTCATCAGTAAGTAGGATGCGTAAACCTACACTAGAATCTCTCTTCGCGCCAAGCAGTGCTACAGTAGGATTTAATATTAGGGGCTCTCCCTGCTGTAAAGTATCAGGAAACTCGACTTTTGAACAATCTACTGCATAATCAGGATAAAAATCTCCTGTGATAGACCAAACATTAACCTGAGGGAAAGTCCTTTTGGATTCGTCTAGCCCAGAAACCGATAATTGAACGTACTGAAGTAGGGTATCATACACCTGTAAACTATGGGACAGGCTATCCACTGAGGTGTAAACATTCTCTAAAGCGCTCGACTCAACTCCCATTGAAATCGAGTATTCTACTGAATCTTGCGGCTGGATTAAAAAACCACTTGATACCTCTCCTAACTGGTAAAACGGTCCAGCGACATTTCCATTCATCCTGCCAAAACTTGCATAATCTGGCATTTCATAAATAACCTCGGCCGTTCCAAATACATCATCAGCAATAGCTTCTGCAACCAATCCAACTCCTTTTTGGTAAATCAAAGAATAAGGAACAGCCCCTAGGGTATCAAGCCTCCTAACCTGTGCTGCCCCCGCTTCTTCTAATACTTGGAACAAACTTATTCCTGCATTTATAGAATCCTGCCCCCAAAATTCTGGATGATAATCGCTTTCTATTTCCCGTTGCGCAGAGAAAACATAAACGAAATAATCATCAGGAATAACCTCAGTCAGTAATTCAATCAGAGCGAGCCGCCCATCCTGTGTTGCAACATCATATGAGTAAACAGACCTACCTGGCGCATCTAAACTATTGTACT
>JAUICR010000327.1 GCA_030427785.1 Bacteroidia bacterium
TTGAATTCTACAGTACCACCGATCCTAAATTGTACAATTGGAACTTGTCTGAAATCATAAATAAAAGAATTGTAAAAATTCTGAAAAGTCAATAAAGTTTATAGCATAGCTTTAAGGTTACTCGAAGAAGTGGCTGCTCATAAATATGGGTCCTCGCCAATACCTAATTTTTAATCTACAGTTTTTAGTTTTAAAAATGAGCAGGCTATCTTGCGGTTCAAAACTGCCGCCATGCCAGCCACAACCATAGCCGTACTGCCTTTTGTAAATATGAGTTCCAATCCTGAGAATGAATATTTCAGCGATGGTATTACAGAAGAAATTATAAATGCCCTGGCTAAAATTGAAAGCCTTCAGGTTACTTCCCGCACTTCATCTTTCTTTTTTAAAGGCAAATCAGTACCGGTAAAAGAAGTTGCAGAAACGCTCGATGTGTCCGTGATTCTTGAGGGTAGCGTACGCTCGGCTGGCAATACGGTTCGCATTACTGCTCAGCTTATTCAGGCTGAAGATGATTTTCATTTTTGGTCGGAAACCTGGGACAGGAAGCTGGAAAATATTTTTGAAATACAAGATGAGATAAGTTTGCTCATCGCTGAAAAACTAAGGGAACAGTACGGGCACTTTGAGATAGCCGAACACCTTGTAGAGAAACAAACGGAAAGCATCGATGCTTATGAATACTCGCTTAAGGCGAAGTTTCTTTTAAATAAATGGAACCCCGATGATGTAAAAAAAGCCATAGAACTATGGAAAAAAGCATTGGCTATAGACCCCAATCATATTCCTTCAATGGTAGGAATTGCCGATGCCTATGGCTTTTTAGGAGTTACTCAGAATATGCCCTTTGAAGAAGCCTGGACCAAAACTTCGGAATATACCAACAAGGCTTTGGAGCTTGACTCCAACAATGCCCCCGCCCATTACCAGTTGGCCAATATTTCTTTTTTTGTAAATGCTGATTTTCAGGAAGCCTATAAGCACGCTCAACGATCGGTTGAACTAAAACCCAACTACCCGGAGGCTCATCAATTTTTGGCTTTTTTACACCTTATTTCCGGAGATAAAAAACAAGCCTGGAAACACCTTGATCTGGCATTGGAAATTGACCCGTTGAATCAGGAAACTATTTTCTACAAAGCATTTTACCACCATCATTCAGGAGAGTTTGAAAAGGCATTGGAAATTTTAAACCAGTGCCTTGAGAAAAATCCTCAAAACTTACCTGCCCTAATTACCAAGTGCTATAGCCTCCTAAATATCAATCGTCACGATGAAGCTTTAGTCATACTGGAAAAAGCCCCAGAAGGACTTGTTCCTCCCGGAGATGCATTGGGAATTCCTTGTCTTGCGCACATTATCTCTAATGATAAAACTCAAACTGAATCCTATTTAGAAGAACTTATTGAGCAAGCTCAAAATCCGATGGCTTTTCAGCAGCACGCTTACCTGGTGCAGGCTTACGCCTTAAAAGAAGAATATGACAATGCCTTTGAATGGTTAGAGAAGGCCATTGCCATGAAATCATCCATACTTTTATTAAGTTTTTCAGGCTCTCTCAACAGCAATCTTCGTAAAGATGAACGCTATCCAGTGTTTCATTCCAAACTCTATGGGCAGTTGCCAAAAGCCAAGCCAGAGAAGGAAAAAACTGCTTTGTTGGATGACAAAACTGCTACCAATTATTCAAATACACTTCTTACCTACATGGTTGAAGAACAGCCCTACCTCTCCCCTGACCTCTCGCTCCGCTCTTTGGCAGAAAGGATTGAAATTCACCCCAACCAACTTTCCTGGCTGCTGAATGACAGACTTGGTAAAAATTTCAACCAGTTTATAAATCACTATCGGGTGGAACACTTCAAGAGTCTGGCTGTGGATGAAGCCAATTCTCATATTTCATTAATTGGCCTGGCCTATGAAAGCGGCTTTAACTCCAAAACGGTTTTTAACACTTATTTTAAAAAGGAAGTGGAAATGACGCCCAAGGAATGGTTGAAGGCTCAATAGGCATCAACGTTTCATTACTAGCTTCGATACGTTGCTCCCCGAAAGCTTTAGAAGGAGCAATGCTCAGCCTGACATTTCTTAATCCTATCTGAATCCGTGATGTCACCCTGAGTGATTCTGACGAAAGGAAGCATTGTATCGAAGGGTGAACGAATTTGAAAACGACATTACATTACAGCCTTCGATACAAATTTTCTCCGCTGTGCTCCAAAAATTCACTCAGGCTGACATCCGCAATAAAACTTTAACTCGTACCGTCACCCTGAGTGATTCTGACGATAGGAAGAATTGTATCGAAGGGTGAACGAA
>JAUICR010000328.1 GCA_030427785.1 Bacteroidia bacterium
AAAAAACTCATTGCTGGAATAGTACTTACAGGTGGTGGTAGTCACTTAAAACACATTAAGCAGCTTACCGAGTTTGTAACCGGAATGGATACTAGGATAGGTTATCCTAACGAGCATCTAGCTGGAGATTCAGATGAAGAGTATAGCTCACCAGCTTATGCTACTGCCGTGGGACTAGTCTTAAAAGGGTTGGCCAAAAACAACCTTCGCAATTTGATTGCTGAAGAATTGGATGCAGAAAATGAAGGGCAAAGTACCGAAGAAGAAACTCAAGAATTAGCCGAAGGCCTGATAGAAAACGAGCCAACGGATTTAGAACAAAACGAACCCAAACATGCAAAACCCAGAAAATCTTTTATGGACAACTGGGCAGAGAAATTTCGCAACTTTTTGAATGACGACCAATAAAAATAAAAACTCAGCTGATATGAGCGAGCAGAATTCAAACGACACAATAGCTTTTGATCTTCCAAAAAATCAATCCTCTGTAATTAAGGTTATAGGTGTAGGTGGTGGCGGTAGCAATGCCGTAAATCATATGTATAACCAAGGAATTAAAGGGGTTGACTTTGTGGTGTGTAATACCGATTCGCAGGCTTTGGG
This sequence comes from Bacteroidia bacterium, assembly GCA_030427785.1. Lineage (GTDB taxonomy): Bacteria > Bacteroidota > Bacteroidia > Flavobacteriales > Schleiferiaceae > Owenweeksia. The sequence continues at coordinate 604 of JAUICR010000328.1, forward strand.
CAATAGCCCTGTGCCCAATAAAGTGCAACTAGGGGTAACCCTTACCGAGGGACTTGGGGCAGGAGCCAACCCAGAGGTAGGACAAGAAGCCGCCATTGAAAGCATAGAAGAGTTAAAAAACCTTTTGGGCACCAATACCAAAATGGTGTTTATCACCGCAGGTATGGGTGGTGGCACCGGTACCGGTGCGGCCCCTGTTATTGCCAAAACGGCAAAAGAGGCCGGTATACTTACTGTTGGAATTTGTACCATTCCATTCCAATTTGAAGGAAGCAACAGAAGAGCGCAAGCCGAAAAAGGAGTAGAAGCTTTACGAAATGCCGTAGACTCACTTATTGTGATAAACAATAATAAGCTACGCGAAGTGTATGGCAACCTTGGATACAAAACCGGATTTGCTAAAGCTGACGAAGTATTGGCCACTGCGGCAAGAGGAATAGCCGAAGTAATAACACATCACTACACTACCAACATTGACCTTAGAGATGCCAAAACCGTATTGTCAAATAGCGGAACGGCCATCATGGGATCGGCTTCGGCATCGGGCGAAAACCGAGCAACCGAATCTATTAGAAAAGCATTGGACTCTCCCCTATTAAATGACAACCACATAAAGGGAGCTAAGAATGTATTGCTACTTATCGTATCAGGCAAAGAAGAAATTACGATTGATGAAATAGGCGAAATAAACGACCACATACAGGCCGAAGCCGGGGGCGATGCCAACATCATAATGGGTATTGGCGAAGACGATACCTTAGATGAAGAAATTGCAGTAACCATTGTTGCTACCGGTTTTACTACCGATCAACAAGTACATGTAATAGGCCGCGAACCACAAAAGGTAATTCACACCTTGGAAGACGACCAACCTATAAGCGCTAAGGTATACAGCAAGCCGCTGAAGCAGGACGAAGAAACTACGGATGAAAATTTGATTGATAAGGAAATTGCAAAATTTCTGGAAAAGCCAGCCACCACTCAGCCCAATCTCTTTGAATTTGAAAATACCGAAGAGGAAAACCGCGTGGAAGCTCCTATAGAGGAGGAAGAGACCGTACATTTTAGCTTAGAGGAAGAGGAAGATGAAATGGAAGATATTATGGTGGCCGAAGATGAAGTTGAAAGATCTGAGCCTGTAACTGAACCCATCTTCAAAAAAGAGGAGCCATCTGCTATAGACGAAAAGCAAGAGGAAGATAATCCGATAGAACTTAGCATAGAGGAAGAAGCGCCAAGAGTAGTATTCACATTGGATGACGATGATGAAGATGAGATGGAAGAAAACCTCTCAATGAAAGAAGTAAGCACTACCGAAATTCCAACTTCTGCTCAAGCTGAAGAGCCCATTAAAAAGGAGGAAAAAGCAGAGGCAAAACCTGAGAAGGAAGAAATAATTCGTTACACCCTAGAGGAGTACCGAAACCTTGAAAGCCAACTGATAAATGCAAAAGCGCCTAAGGAGGAAGAACCCAAAGCGGAGAAGCCTACCGCAGATGAAGATTTGAAATTTGAGGTAAAAAAGCGCGAAACTCCCGTTAAAAGAAAAGTGAGTAGCGAAGGTATTTCGCCTGCCGAACTTACTATAGAGGAAAGCATGAAGCTAAAGGCCGAGCGTAGTCGCACACAATTGAAAGCCTTTAATTACCGTTTTAAAAATCAACCCCATACAGTAGATGAGGTTTCAAACGAACCAGCTTACAAGAGA
>JAUICR010000104.1 GCA_030427785.1 Bacteroidia bacterium
AAACTCTTCCTACTACGAGCGTTTACAAAACCTGATGGAAGAAATGGGTGGAAGAATATATGTAAAACCCGTACCCGGAAATAGGACTACCGAAGAAATAATAAGAATGGTAGTAGATGGAGATATAAAATACACGATTGCCGACCATAATATCGCTTCCATAAACCAGACGTACTACCCCATATTGGATGTAAACACCTCGGTAAGTTTTTCGCAACGTGTAGCTTGGGTAGTGCGCAAAAATTCACCAATACTTAACAACAAAGTAAGTAAGTGGATTAAAAATGCTAAAAAGCAGAGCTTTTACAACGTTACATATAATAAGTATTTCAAAAATAAAAAGTCGTATAAGCGCAGGGTAAAGAGCGACTTTTTCAGTAAAAATGGCGGAAAAATCAGCAAGTATGATGATATAATTAAATCCAATGCTGAACGCATAGGCTGGGATTGGCGATTGTTGAGTTCTTTAATTTATCAGGAATCTAGATTTAACCCTACTGATACCGCTTGGACTGGAGCAGGTGGTTTGATGCAATTATTACCCTCTACCGCCAATGAGTTAGGCTTACAGGATTTAAATGATCCTGTTGCCAATGTATATGCCGGTAGCACTTATTTGCAAAAGCTATGGAACAATTGGGAGGATATTCCAGACTCAACCCAGCGATTAAAGTTTGTGATGGCATCGTACAATTGCGGCCTCGGCCATGTACGCGATGCACAGCGGCTTGCCGAATTGTATAAAGATGATGTTTTGCTTTGGGATAATCACGTAGAAAAATACATCCTTAAGCTTTCGGAGCAAGACTATTACAGCCAGCCTGTAGTGCGCTATGGTTTTGTAAGAGGCCACGAACCTTACAATTATGTTCGAGAAATATTCTTGCGCTATGACCATTATAGCAAGTTTATACCTTTAGTACCAGACGAGAAGTCGGGCTTGGCATCAGCGGCTATACTTTAAGCCACAATTACCCTCTGCTGTTCAAAAATTTTGAATAGGAAACAACTCTTTTATAACATGTTTTTCCTCTTAACTTATTAATAGCTAAGGTTTCGGCTTTAGGCAAATAGGCCCATATTATTATTTGCAAAACAGAACCACTCATAATACCTTTAATTCGAAATTGAACCTATGAGCACAGAAACTCCCGAACAACTCGAAAATAAGGAAATAGCCGCCCGCTATCGGGCACTATTGCGCAGCTTACCCGATTCGGCTGACAGCAACGACAAGAAGCTGATTCGCAAAGCTTTTAACTTGGCTAAAGATGCCCACTCTGAGGTACGAAGAAAATCGGGCGAGCCCTATATCTTTCACCCAATAGAGGTTGCTACTATCATTTCTAAGGAAATTGGCTTGGGACCGGTTTCGGTTGCTTCAGCCCTTATACATGATGTGGTAGAAGACAGCGACTACACCCTTGAAGATATTGACCGATTATTTGGAGAAGAAATCGCCCGAATAATTGATGGGCTTACCAAGATTTCGGGGGTATTTGATCAGGACATTTCTATGCAGGCGGAGAATTTCCGTAAAATGCTTTTGACTATTTCTGATGACATCAGGGTTATCATCATAAAGTTGGCCGATAGGCTCCATAATATGCGTACTATGGAATCGATGCCACAGCATAAGCAACTAAAAATTGCTTCGGAAACGCTCTATATCTATGCACCATTAGCTCATCGCATTGGTTTGTATAATATTAAAACCGAACTAGAAGACTTGAGCCTCAAATACACCGAGCCTGAAGTATATAGGGATATTGTATTAAAACTTAAGGCGAGTAAGGCTGGAGAAATGAAATACTTGAAAAAGTTTTCGGCTGTGATACGTGAAGCCTTAAAAAAAGAAGGTTTTGACTTTACCATTAAGGAAAGGACAAAGTCTATTTATAGTATCCGAAAAAAGATGGTAAACCAAGGGATTGGTTTTGATGAAATCTACGATACGTTTGCGATACGTATTATTCTCAATTCGCCAATCAACAAGGAAAAAGCAGATGCCTGGCGAGTATATTCCATTGTTACTGATTTTTTTCGCCCCAACCCTGACCGGCTCAGAGATTGGATATCGGCTCCTAAGGCCAATGGGTACGAATCATTACACACCACAGTAATGGGCTCAGAGGGCCATTGGGTAGAAGTGCAAATACGAAGCGAACGTATGGATGAAGTGGCAGAGCGAGGCTATGCCGCGCACTGGAAGTATAAAGAGGATGCCAGCGGAACCAACAAGTTGGATTTATGGATTGCGAACATTCGAGAAATGCTAGAAAACAATGAAGGTTCAGCTCTCGAATTTGTGGATGACTTTAAACTAAACCTCTTTGGAGAAGAGATTTACATATTTACCCCAAAAGGCGATTTAAAAATCTTACCGGCTGGTGCTACCCCACTCGATTTCTCATTTTCGATACATACCGATATTGGATTGAGAACCCTTGGCGCCAAAGTGAATGGCAAGCTTGTGCCCTTAAGTTATAAACTTAGAAGTGGCGATCAGGTAGAAATTATTACATCGCAAAAGCAGAAACCAAAAGAAGACTGGTTGAACTATGTGGTTACTGCCAAGGCAAAGTCAAATATTAAATCAGAATTAAAATCTGAACAAAAAGAAATAGCTGAAGAAGGCAAAGCCATACTACAACGTAAGCTCAATTACATTAAGGTAAAACCTAGTGACAGCTTGATTCAGCAAATGACAAAATACTTTAATCTCAAAAATCCTTCCGAGTTGTATTACCGAGTAGGAATGAAGATTATTGATAATAATCAGATTAAAGAATTTATGCGAGCCCAGCAGCAGGGCATTTATTCCTTCATAAAGAAAAAGATTTTAGGTTCTTCTAAAAAAGAAGCCAAGAAGGAAGTAGAAACTCCAGGCAAAAACGAAAAACAAATTTTGGTATTTGGACCCGAGGAGGACAAACTGGAGTACAGATTAGCCAAGTGCTGCAACCCAATAGCGGGTGATAGCGTATTTGGATATCTGGCATCTGGTGGTGAGGGAATAAAAGTGCATCGAAACAATTGCCCTAATGCCATCTACCTGCAATCAAACCACGCAGGTCGATTAATGAAAGCCACGTGGATTAGTTCTAATCAAACCACTTTTGTTTCGGTAATCGTAATAAGGGGAATAGATACAGTAGGATTAGTAAATAAAGTAACCCAAATAATATCCAACGACCTTTTGGTTAATATTAGAAGTATAAACATTTCGGGTGATGACGGTCTTTTTGAGGGTTTTATTACAGTAGTAGTAAAAGATAAAGGACACCTATCTAATGTAATGGATCAACTGAAGTTGGTAGAAGGAGTAACATCCGTAGAGAGACGAAATGCGGGTTAAATATTTGTACCTTCGCCACCCTTTAATGAGGAGATGATAGCAGAAAAAGATTTTGACATCGTAAAACAGACTTTTACTGAATATTTGGAAGCAAATAAACAGCGAAAGACCCCTGAGCGTTATGCCATATTGCAGGAAATATACGAGCATGATGAGCACTTTGACATAGAGTCCTTGTACATTTTAATGAAAAACAAGAACTACCGTGTAAGCCGTGCTACTTTGTACAATACTATCGAATTGCTTTTAGACTGTAAATTGGTTAGGAAGCATCAGTTTGGGCAAAATCAATCGTATTACGAAAAATCATTCTACAACAAGCAGCACGATCACATAATACTTACCGATACAGGCGAAGTATTAGAGTTTTGTGATCCTCGCATTCAGCAAATAAAAGATACAGTAGCAGAAATTTTTGGAGTGAACGTAAGCGCTCACTCTCTCTACCTTTATGGCACTCGCATAAAGGATGCTGCAAAAAAATCATAATACCAGAAATTAATTTTTAAAAACCGCTATTCAAATGGCAGTAGATGTTTTATTGGGTTTACAATGGGGCGATGAAGGAAAAGGAAAAATAGTAGATGTACTTACGCGCAACTACGATATTATAGCTCGTTTCCAGGGTGGCCCAAATGCAGGTCACACCCTTGAGTTTGAAGGAAGTAAGCACGTTCTTCACACCATTCCTTCGGGCGTATTTCACACCAAGAGTACTAATGTAATTGGTAATGGTGTGGTGATAGACCCTGTTATTTTCAAAAAAGAAATTGATAATTTAATAAAGCATAGTGTTGCGGTGAATGAGGTGCTCATGATTTCAAGAAAAGCACACCTTATATTACCAACTCACCGTTTGCTAGATGCCGCTTCTGAAGCTGCAAAGGGCAAAAATAAAATCGGTTCTACTCTAAAAGGTATTGGCCCCACCTACATGGACAAAACCGGTAGAAATGGCCTTAGAGTGGGCGATATAGAGCACGATGATTTTAAAGACCGATACCAACACTTAGTGGATAAGCACAAGCAAATGCTTGCCAATTACGCTGGTTTTGAATACGATTTGGAAGAACTTGAAGGACCTTGGTTTGAAGCTATTGAGTTTATTAAAACCATGAGATTGATAGATTCTGAGCATTTTATCAATCAATCACTTAAAAATGGTAAAAGTATATTGGCAGAAGGTGCACAGGGTTCGCTCCTCGACATCGATTTTGGAAGCTATCCATTTGTTACATCCAGTACCACTACTTGTGCTGGTAGCTGTACTGGGCTTGGCTTAGCGCCCAATACCATTAGAAACGTTTACGGAATTTTTAAGGCCTACTGTACTAGAGTAGGCAGTGGCCCTTTCCCTACTGAGCTTCATGATGAAATGGGTGACTTGCTTCGCAAAAACGGACGAGAGTTTGGTGCCACTACAGGGCGCCCACGCAGATGCGGATGGTTAGACTTGCCGGCTCTTAAATACGCTATTGATATTAATGGGGTGACACACCTTATTATGATGAAAAGTGATGTGCTAAGCGGTATAGAAACACTTAAGGTATGCACTGGGTACAAATACAAAGGAACAGAGATTGATTACCTACCCTATCGTACCGATCCGGGTTTGGTAGAACCAGTATATAAAAACATACCTGGATGGAGTGAAGATATCACCGAACTAGAAAACTTTGATGATGCCCCACAAAATCTTAAAGATTACGTTAGCTACCTCGAAAAAGAACTGGAGGTACCTATCACCATTGTGTCTGTTGGGCCTGATAGAAAGCAAACCATTAAACTTGGTGATACTGCAAGCGTTTAAACCTTTATTATTTCTTGCCCTGTTTCTTACTTGCCTTGGCACTTATGGTCAGTCTAAGGGCAAAAGGATAAACATTAAAAACGCAGAAACTGGAATTGTAAGCAGGCAAACTGGTAAAAATCGCTTAATAGGAAATGTGATTTTTGAGCATGAAGGTGCCCTTATGTATTGCGACAGTGCCTGGCTGTATGGTGATTCTAATAAAATCAGAGCTTTTGAACAAGTACGTATCAATCAAGGAGACACGCTATTCTTAACTGGCGATTACCTGGAATACTCGGGTAATACACGCTTGGCCAAAGTGGTAGGTGAAGAGGTGCGGTTAAAGGATTCTAAAATGGATTTGGTGACCACACAACTTGACTTTGATCGGAATACCGACCTTGCTTATTATTACAAAGGCGGAAAAATAACGAGCAAAGACAATGTGCTCACTAGCACACAGGGTTTCTATAATTCGCATACCAAGCAATTTCATTTTAAAGACAGCGTATACCTTGTAAACCCTTCCTACGTAATAGAGTCAGACACATTGATCTATAGCAGTAAGTCGCGGATAGCGTACTTTCATGGCCCTACCACTATTACGAGCGATAGCAGCTTTATTTATTGCGAGAATGGTATTTATAATACCGTGTTGGATATAGCTCAATTTGAGAAGAATGCCTTGCTTTACAATGAAAACAAGTACCTCACCGGAGATAGTTTATACTATGAGAAGCATCACGAATTTGGGGAGGCTTTTGTAAACATAATGGTACATGACACGGTAGATGATTACGTAATTACGGGTGGGTACGGCCAATTTAATGGGCATAAGGACAGCACCTTTGTTACAATTGATCCTATTTATAGTGTAAAACAAGAGGAGGACACCCTTCATATACACGGAGATACTTTGTATTCTACCAAAGCCTACACCGATAGTGCTAATGAGTATAGGGTAGTGAAGGTTTTTCATAAGGTAAAATTTTTTAAAAAGGATCTACAAGGCAAGTGCGACTCATTGTTGTACTCAGATTTGGACTCTATAATAAAAATGTATGGAGACCCAATACTGTGGAATGATAGCAGCCAAGTAACGGGTGATACTATTTTTCTAACTATTGCAAATCAAAAGTTAGATAGCCTTAAGGTATTTTCAAATGCCTTTATTCTTGGAATTGTAGACTCTTTAAAATATAATCAGGTAAAGGGACGCAATATGTATGGTAGGTTTATCGATAATAAACTTAACAGAGTATTTGTAAACGGAAATGGACAAACCATTTATTTCCCGAAAGACGATGCTGGAAAATTTATTGGAATGAATAAAGCCATTTGTAGTAATATTTTAATCAAGTTTAATGACAGCCAGATAGGCTCCATTACTTTCTTGAGGAAGCCCGAGGCCAAACTAATCCCTATTAGTAAAGCCGTAGGAGAAACCGCCCTACTCGAAAACTTTAAACCCCGCTTTGCAGAGCGACCAAAGTCCAAAGCTGACTTACTGAAATGGGAGTAAGCATTGCCATTTTGATTTCTGTATGCTTAGGCAATTCTCAAATAGACTATTATTCGCTTAGCGCCAAAGATTTTTTTGAACTTCCGGTTACCCATCATTTAGTGCCTACTTCTGATATTGATAAGGAGCTGCTTTGCGCTGCCATTTTCCATGCTAGTAATGCGTATCGTTTTTCTAAAAGTAAACCCGTTTTTTTGGTGGATTCGGCTTTATTGAAAGCTGCTAATTATCACGCACAATACTTGGCTACGGCATCGCAATTAGAACATGAAAACAGGAAAGAGCGGGCTATGATTCATCCTCAAAATAGGATTGCAAAATTTGGAGGCACAAAATTTGAAGTTAGGGCAGAAAATTTAGCCAAATTCAGCCTTTTAGATTTTGATCGTGACAAATCCTATTATATGATAAACAATGTGCCCAGCTACCAGGATGCCACTCCCATACCTACAATGAGCTATTCAAAGCTGGCCAGATTGATAGTAGAGGCTTGGACCCACAGCAAGGGGCACAAACAAAATTTATTGGGTGAATATCAATATTTGGGATGTGGTATATCACCTGTATTATTGGCTAAAGACAATATTCCGGAAATAATTATTGTACAAAACTTTGCTTCCTATTAAACAATGAAATTACTTATTACCATTTTCCTATTCCTTATTAATGTAGCAATCTCACCTGCTCAAAACCTTCGTTTTTTTGATATCAAAACCATAAGTAACTATCAAAACGCATTGCAGAAGTCTATTGAAGAAGACAAAATGCTATTTGTAGTAGTGTACGAAGACGGGGATGATTTTTATACCATGCAAAAAGATGATCTCTTTACCAATGCGGTGCTCAGTTCAGCCTACAGCAAAACGGTACCTATTGCCGTAGATATTTATAGTGATATGGGAGCACGATTAGCTGGTATTTTTAAAATTGATAATCTTCCTACCTTCTTTTATCTCACCAATGAAGAAGCCTTGGTATATTCCACCAAAGGGTATTTGAGCATCAATCAATTACTATCCGCTTTAGAGCAAGCTCAAAAAAACACTGAAACCTATGCCACTTTAAAAACTAAGTACGCCAATAAAACCTTAACAAATAGTGAATGGGTACAATTGCTCCATTTTCAAGCCCTTAATTTTAGCTTTGATGAAACGCGCATTTTGGCAAATCAGTTTTTTGTAAGCCTTAGTGATGCGCAATTAGTATCGGAAGAAATACTACCAGTAAGCAGTGCCTACGCATTAGATTTAGAGACAAAATATCCTAAAATATTATTGCAAAATGCAGATAGCTTTACTTCTAAAGCTGAATATTTGACCTACTATCAGAACGTGTACTCCTTCAATTTTGATAGAGCGGTAGACAATAAGGATAGTACACTTCTAGAAAAAATAGTGGTAGAATTAATTCCATTCAATCCAGAAACCACTACCTCACAAACGGTTTTACAATTTGAAACTCAAAAAGTATATGCCTCCGAAACGTATGACCTTGACGTGTGGAAACGTGCGGCCTTTAGCAGAATTGACAAGCTCGATTCTGACAGCCTAAAAGCCGCCTTTCTTTTTGATGAAGCCTACGAAATAGCTGAGGACTTTAATACCGAAGACGGCAATAAAGTTTGCAGATTGATGATGGAAAAGGCCAACAGCCTAAATCCACAATACAGCTACAAAATGCTTGAAGGCTACATGGCCTATTTGCTTAAAGATTATACAGAGGCAAAAGTGTTGGTAGAAGAAGCCAAAGCACTTTCTGACAATGCTAACAATCAAAGAAAAGCCAATGGACTTCTAAAACTTATAGCGAAAGACTATGAAAAATCTAAGTCTGATTAGAATAATCAATATCACTTTTTTTATCTGACTCCCCAAACCTAATTTTGAGCACCCTAATACTTTGAACCACCCTTATATACTAATCTTATTCCAGCATTTTATTTTCTAAATGAAGAATTTTAACCTAGTGCTAGCGCTGCTATTAATGTCTATCAGCAGCTTAGCCCAACAATTTACCATAAGCGGAAACCTAACCGATGCTAAAACAGGCGAAGACCTAATAGGGGCTGCGGTTACAGTAGTAGAAAAGCCCGGTGTGGGTGCTGTGTCCAATACTTTTGGCTATTATTCCTTGAGTTTACCGGCTGGCACCTACAATTTAAAAATTCAATACATCGGGTATCAGTCTACTGATAAAAAGATTGAGCTAAAAGCCGATATAAAATTAAATATTGAGCTGAACCCTGCCAGCGAAAGCCTAGAGGAAGTGGTGGTAACTGCTGAAGGAGCCAATGCCAATGTGACTAAAACTCAAATGAGTGTAGCCAAAATAAATCCTAAAGATGTAGCTGAAGTACCTGTATTACTGGGCGAAAACGATATCCTTAAAACCTTGCAATTGCTTCCTGGTGTAAAAGCTCCTGGTGAGGGTAGCTCTGGATTTTCGGTTAGAGGAGGCGGTTTTGATCAAAACCTTATTTTGCTTGACGGGGCTCCCGTATATAACTCATCGCACCTTTTGGGGTTTTTCTCGGTGTTTAATTCAGATGCTATTAAAGATGTTACCTTATACAAAGGAGGTATTCCGGCCGAATATGGTGGCCGAGCTTCATCAGTAGTAGATGTAGTGATGAATGATGGTAATTCTAAGAAATTTGGCGTGAAAGGTGGTATTGGATTGATATCCTCTAAACTAACCATTGAAGGCCCTATTGTAAAAGATAAAGGTTCGTTTATTTTATCAGGTAGAAGAACCTATGCTGACATTTTTCTAAAACTCTCAAAAGACCCTGCAATTAGTAAGTCTTCTTTGTTTTTTTATGACCTCAATCTTAAGGCAAATTACAAGATTGGTAAAAAAGATCGTGTTTTTCTTTCGGGATATTTTGGTCGTGACAAATTTGGTTTTGATGACCAGTTTGGTTTTGATTGGGGAAACACCACAGCCACCATTAGATGGAATCACCTCTTCAATAGTAAGTTGTTTGCCAACACCTCCGTTATTTACAGTAATTACAATTATGGTTTTGACATTAATGACGAAGACAATGAATTTAATTTATCGTCAGGAATAAAGGATTATAACATAAAGGAGGACCTTACCTACTTCCTGAATTCTAAAAACACTATTAAGTTTGGAGGTAACTTCATTTACCATCATTTTGTACCAGGTGAAATAAACACTGGTCCCGAGAGTGAAATTACAGCCTCAGACATTGATCCACAGTTTGCCCATGAAGCGGCCTTGTATGTTCAAAACGAGCAAAAGATCACTTCACGATTGAGTGTAAATTATGGCTTGCGATACAGCTATTTTAATTACGTGGGCAAGGGTGTGGCTTATGAACTAGATGATGAAGGAAATGTAATAGGAACCAAAAACTATGATTCGGGTGAAAGCATACAAAAGTATGGTGGCCTGGAGCCTCGGTTTTCGGCAAATTATCTGCTGAATGAAAGAAGTTCTGTAAAGTTAGGTTACGATAGAAACTACCAGTATTTGCACCTTTTGTCTAATGCTACCTCGGGCTCGCCTACAGATAGATGGGTGCCTAGTAGCAATAATATCAAACCTCAAATTGCCGATCAGATAGCCTTGGGGTATTTTATAAACCTAGCTGATAATAAATATGAAGTATCGGTAGAAACCTATTATAAGAATCTACAAAACCTTATTGATTATAGAACCGGAGCCGAATTAGTTTTTAATAGTAGTGTAGAAACGGAAGTGGTATTTGGCAAAGGCGAAGCATATGGAATAGAGCTGCTGTTGCGAAAAACCCAAGGAAAACTTACCGGATGGGTGAGCTATACACTCTCACGATCACTAAGAACATTTAAAGACATAGATAAGGGGAATCCTTTTCCATCCAATGCCGACCGTATTCATGACTTATCCGTAACGGGTATTTACAATTTCAACAAGAAATGGAGCGCTTCGGCCAATTTCATACTTTATACGGGAGCTGCAGTTACTTTTCCCTCAGGAAGGTACACCGTTTCGGGAGTTACAGTACCCTACTACACAGAGCGCAATGGCTACAGGTTTCCTTTGTATAATAGGCTAGACCTAGGAGTAACCTGGAAAAACAAGAAAACTGAAAAGTTTGAAAGCAGCTGGAATTTTAGCGTATACAATGCCTATGGCAGGCAAAACCCTTATGTAATAAACTTTAGAGAAAGTGAAACAAACCCAGGACAAACAGAGGCTGTTCAGATTGCCTTGTTTAGCATCATACCTTCTATTAGTTATAATTTTAGTTTTTAATAAATGAAAAGGCATATTCTTTTTTTAGGAACCCTGCTGGTACTAGCTAGTTGCGAAAAAGTAATAGAGGTAGACCTAAATTCGGCTGACCCCCAAAAGGTAATAGAAGCCGTTTTGGCCGAAGGACAAGACTCTTTGTTAATCTCTATTACCGAAACCAGCGATTATTTTAACAGCGAGCCCCAACCAAAGGTAAGTGGCGCTGCAGTGGCACTTTCTAACTCAAAAGGGCACAGGCTTACCGGAACCGAAGTGAGCCCTGGCTTGTACCTAATAGATGGTATTACCACCGAGATTGGCGAAACCTACAATCTTGAGGTAGCTTTTGGAACAGAGGTAACCACCGCTAGTTCCTACCTCCCTCCTGTTGTTCCTATTGATTCTGTATACTTTGAATATTTTGAACAAACCACCTTCTTTGATGAGGGCTTTAGACCCTACTTTGCCTTTCAGGACCCTCCGGGAGTTGAGAATTATTATAAACTTGAACTTACCATCAATGGTAAACCAAACAATGGAAGTATAGAAGTATTTGATGATGAATTTGTAGACGGAGCCTATCTTAACTACGGTTTTTTTGGTGAGATTCTAGATAGCGGAGATGTGGTGCAAGTTGAACTGAAAAGTATTGATAGAGACGTTTATATGTATTACAGTACCCTTAGCGAAATAGATGGTAGCGGAGGTCAACCTGGTATTGCACCCGGTAACCCTGTTACAAACCTTATTGGTCCTATTAAGCTTGGATATTTCGGTACCTATAGTTCTGATATCAAGAGTAGATCTTTTCCTTAGTTTCGCCTCTTATTGATAGTGCCACATACATTGGGA
>JAUICR010000105.1 GCA_030427785.1 Bacteroidia bacterium
TTACTCTCAAAAAAGTAGCGGGCCTTACCATGTAAATGAGGGTCCTTCTCAATTTTGTTAGATTCTAATAGCACTACGCTCCCTAAGGTGTTGCCCAGATACTCCACCGTTCCGGCACCTTTTATCACGGTTATTTTTTGTGCCGATAATGGGTCAATCTCTGGGCTATGATCAGCTCCCCACTGCTGGCCGTTTTGTGCCACACCATTGTTCATAATGGTAAGTCTGTTTCCTGATAGTCCATGCACCACCGGTTTGGCAATATTGTTCCCGTTTTTAATAGCTGCTACCCCTGAGATGTCTTCGAGCATAGCAGCCAAATTTTTATCTGAGTTTTGCTCTATGTCTTTTAACTGCAACGAGGCGCTTTCTTGGGTGCGTTTGCTGCCACTAGTACTCACTATGGTTACCTCTGACAGCATTTGCTGCTGATGGTTCATCGGTACTACTATAGCCGTGTCGCGTTTTACTTTGATAAAAAGCTCTACGGTTTCGCAGCCTAAATGGCTTATGATTAAATGATATTCGCCCGCACAGATAGAGCTGAACTTAAAGGCCCCTGAGCTATCTGTATAAGTCCCGGTTTTAAGCTCCTTAAGATAAACATGGGCATAGCCCGTAGGTTCGCTGGTATTGCTATTAAGGGTAGTACCATTTATGGTGAAGTTGCAAGGTTGCGCATAAGAAAAAGCGCTTTGCAAGCAAAATAAAAATGTAAAGACCAGGAGTCTATCGTACATAGATGTTGAAGTTAACCTCTATATCCGTTTCTCCACCAGCATTGCTTATGTCACCGCTTGCTACTCCAGCGGCAAACTTGTTGGGCTCGTGCCTTAAAGTAATGGTAAGGGTGCCTGCTTGGGTAGTGTCATTGCCGGTTTCAAAAGTGGTTGCCAGCCCAATGGGGTTGCCGTCCATATCGCTATCAGCATAGCCTATGGTGAGGGTAGTTACATCTGTTTGATAAAAAAACTGATGCTCTTCGGCTTCGTCTTCTATTTCTGAGGTAATGGTATCTGCAGGTGTGTTTTGCTCATTTAGCAATTCCAAATGGCCACTATATATTTTATTTGCCATAAGGGTGTCTATAGTAAAAGTAGGTGCATTTCCTCCATCACCGTCCAAATCTTTGAATTGGAAATATAAAGTGTCGTTTCCGCCTTGTTCTATCAGTGTGAGTTGTAATGTGGTAATTACTTCTTCTTCATTCGGAATAATCGGGTCGTCTGGCTCGCTGCATGCTGCAAGTAGTACGATAGATAAGGATAGGGATAAAATATGTGGTAATCTCATAGCATTTTTTTTACGCTGCAAAACTACATTTTTAATGCAACACTGTTGCGTTAAGAGAGGTTTGATTTTAGTGTCTTATAAATTTAAGCGCACTTTAATGTTTTCCTCCAGTAATGCTCCCATACTATCGAATTGCAAGAACTGCTCACGCCCATAGAATTTGGTAAGCTCACGGGCCAGCATTTTTACATGTTCTGGTTTTGAGATCGTGTCATTTTTCATCACAGCTATCAGTTGTTTGATGTGGTCTTCAGAAAATGCATAGCGCTTACGAAGCAATGCGTGCTCTTCATTTACGTATTGCTGGGCAGTTTCTATACTCATGTATTGCTGCGTGAGTACTACATACGGCAGGTTCTCTTTATAAAACTGGGGTAAATATATTCTGTGCCTTCCTTCAAAACATTGCTGATCAAAATCGATAGCCCGAAACCGGTATTGCATTTGGTCAAAATCCTGTTTTACTACCACTACCCAGTTGTATGCGCGCATATCGCCTAGCAGTTGCACAAAGCAGCGCTCGTTAAATTTTACAAACTCCTTGGCCAATCGCACGCCATTATGAATATGCTTTTGACTTTCCCATCGCTCCATAAAATCATCACCAGGAATACCGATAATATGTTCTTCTACTAACGTATTGTTGTAATAGATGTAGTTAATCTTATTTGGGGAGAGGTAATGCTCTAGTTCCAAACCATATACCCTGGAGGCATCCGATTTTTTAATATAATAATAGTCGTAGTTATCGTTTAGTTGATTCAGGATTTTGATGCGGAAGGGCTGTGAGTTGCCGTATGCACAAAAGTCAACACTATCTACTGTGAGATAATCTAAATGAACTCCATCTGCTACCAATAATAAATAAAGGTCTACCAGTTGGGTGTACAGCTCATCCATTTCGTGCTGGCGGTAGAGCACCGCATTCCAATGGGTAGATTGGCCTTTTACATCCTCTTTTGGTGTGATATGTTCATAACGCATCAGATCTGAGTATTCAACAGGAATTTTTAAATTCCTGCCTTGCTGCACTAGGTATTCATTCAATTCTTCCTTTACAGGAAAAACAGGTTTTTTATAATGGATTTTATTGATTTCAAAGGCCATAGAGCATGTTTTTAGACTATAGGCGGAAAGTACATATTCTGATGCTAATTATACGAATGGATATATAAATCAATAATAAATGAATACCTTTGTATGAGTAACCATTCATTAATACAAAAAACACACCATTATGACTGATAAGTCGTTCATTGATTGGGTTTCGATGTCAGACAAGGCTTTAGGCCAAACGATAGGTGATTTTGTAAAACATCATCGCCTGAGTCAAAACAAAACGCAAGAACAAGTAAGTACCGCAGCAGGTATTAGTCGTTCTACCCTTAGTTTATTAGAGCGTGGAGAAACCGTAACGCTCAGCAGTCTCATTCAGGTATTACGAGTTTTAGATTTGCTCAACATCATGGACGTTTTTGCTGTGAAAGAAGAAATAAGCCCGGTGGCCTATGCATCATTGCAAAAGAATAAACGCAAACGGGCACGAAACACTAAGAAAGGCGTCAACTCAAAAGATGACTTAGGATGGTAGATGTAGCTGAAGTAAAAATTTGGGGAGAGCCGGTAGGGGCAGTACGCTGGGATGCTTCGTCAGGATTGGCAAGCTTTCAGTTTCATCAGCGCTTTATAGACAAAGGCTGGGATTTGGCCCCTATCAAAATGCCCATTGGCCAAGGAACACGGATTCACTCTTTTCCGGAATTGCGCCAATCGCGCGATGGCAGCCCCAATACCTTTAATGGCTTACCCGGCATGTTGGCCGATTCGCTGCCCGATAATTATGGAAATCAATTGATAAATGTATGGTTGGCACAGCACGGGCGTCCGCCAAACGATATGAATCCTGTGGAGCAACTTTGCTTTATGGGCGCTCGTGGCATGGGTGCTTTAGAGTTTGAACCTACCGAATTGCAGGCAACCAAACAATCATTTGCAGTAGAAATAGACGGATTGGTTTTGGCTGCACAGCGCATGCTGAAGCGAAAAGAAAATTTTGAAGCCAACTTGGCTGGTGATCATCAAAAGGCGATGATGGACATATTGAAAATAGGAACATCGGCAGGGGGAGCAAGACCTAAGGCGGTGATTGCCTACAATCAAAAAACGGGAGAAGTAAAATCAGGCCAAGCAAAGGCTAACAAAGGTTTTGAACATTGGCTGCTAAAGCTGGATGGAGTGAGCGATGTACAACTAGGCGCCACGCGCGGCTACGGGCGGGTAGAAATGGCTTATCACAACATGGCTACCGATTGCGGAATAGACATGATGGAATGCCAACTGCTGGAAGAAAATGGAAGAGCTCATTTTATGACTAAGCGTTTTGACCGTGAGGGAAACGACCAGAAACATCATATGCAAACCTTTTGTGCTATTCAGCATTTTGATTACAATCATATGCAGGCTTATAGTTATGAGCAGCTGTTTCAAACCATGCGAATGTTGAGGTTGACGTATCCTGAGGCGGAGCAGATGTTTAGAAGAATGATATTTAATGTACTAGCCACTAATTGTGATGATCATACCAAAAACTTTGCTTTCATAATGAAGCAAGATGGCCCATGGCAATTGGCGCCAGCCTATGATGTGTGCTACTCTTATTCGGGCGATAGTTTTTGGGTAAACCAGCAGACGCTCAGCGTAAATGGCAAGAGAAGCGCTATTAGCAAAGAAGATTTGATGAGTATCGCTAAAGCCAATAATATTAAGAAAGGAGAGAAGATAATTGAAGATACCAAAGGAGTAATTTCGAATTGGAACCGTTATGCCGATGAAGTAGGCGTACTAAAACCTTTGAAACAATCTATTGGTGAAAACCTTGGGATTATGTATAAAGATTAGCCCCGGTAAATTTTACCTTTCCATTTTCAAAACTGAAGTTTAAATGACAGATAAAGTACCCCAATCACAACCCAATAACCCCCTGCACGGCATCAAGCTAGCTGATATTTTAGATTACCTGGTAGACTATTATGGCTGGGCGGAACTGGGTATTTTGATTGATATCCGCTGTTTTAATAATAACCCAACTATAAAGTCGAGTTTAAAGTTTTTGAGACAAACTCCCTGGGCCAGAGACAAAGTGGAGCGGCTGTATTTGGAAACCATAGAAAAATAAGGACGAAGCCTCACACAAAACTGCCAATAAGTAGTTCTGACCTATCCAAGGGCCCGCCCGATCGGAACGGGCAGGGAGAGGTGAAGTTGAAAGCCCAAGACACTGTCTTGGGGAATTAGTCGTATTAAAATCTCATACCAGCTAATAAGGCTATTTTTGCCGCAAATATTTCTTTTGATGTCCACTTTCCAAGATTTAAATCTTTCGAGCCAATTACTTACTGCTATTGATGAATTGGGTTTTGATACACCAACACCCATTCAGCAAGAAGCTTATCCGGCTGTAATGTCAGGCAAAGATTTGGTGGGGATAGCCCAAACCGGAACTGGAAAGACTTTAGCTTATCTAATTCCGATTATTCAGGGGCTTAAGTATTCCAAACAAACCAATCCGCGAATCGCAATTTTGGTTCCTACCAGAGAGCTGGTATTACAGGTGGTAGAAAATATCAAAAGCTTAACTACCTATATAAACCTGCGCCCGGTTGGGGTGTACGGTGGTACTAATATTAATGCTCAAGCACAGTTGGTACAACAAGGCTGTGACATCATAGTGGGAACACCTGGAAGAATGTACGACCTGGTGGTAACAAGAGCCTTGAGTTTAAAATCCATTCAAAAGCTGGTAATAGATGAGGTGGATGTGATGCTGGATTTGGGCTTTAGATTTCAATTGACAAACATATTTGATCATTTGCCTGAGCGCAGACATAATGTGATGTTTTCGGCTACCATGACTGAAGATGTGGACGAGCTGATAGATGATTTCTTTTATGAACCAAAGCGTATAGCCATTGCCTTGAGCGGAACACCTTTGGACAATATTTCTCAGCAGTGCTATAAGGTAGAGAACTTTTATACCAAGGCAAACTTGCTGGCGCACTTGCTACGGGACAAAGCAGAGTTTGGCAAGGTTTTGATTTTCGTTCCTAATAAGAAAAGTGCTGATCGCCTTTATAATGTGCTACACGAAGATTTTGCTTCGCAGTTAGGTATTATTCATTCTAATAAAACTCAGAATTATAGAATACGTTCTATTGAGGATTTTGATAGTGGAGCCAGCCGAATGTTGATATCAACAGATGTAATGGCTCGTGGTTTAGATTTAGATAAAGTAAGCCATGTAATCAATTTTGATGTGCCGAAGTTTGCTGAAAACTACATGCACCGTATTGGTAGAACGGGTAGGGCAGAGCATGAGGGTAAATCGATATTGCTATATACCGAGGCAGAGCAAGAGTGGAAGGATGCTATTGAAACGTTGATGGATTATAAAATTCCGGAGATGGAATTTCCTGAGGAAGTGGAAATTTCGAAGCAACTTACGCCAGACGAAAGACCTGAAGAAGGCGATACTAAAAATCCACACCGAAACAGAAAAGCCAAGATTAGAGTTTCGGGGCCAAGCACGCATGAGAAGAGTGCTAAAAACTCTAAAACCAATCAAGGGGGCTCTTACCACCGCGAGTTGGCAAAGAAGTACAAAAAGAAAAAAACCCGTGGCGATAAGAATGCGAACCGAGGAAAGAAGAGGCTTAGATAAAAATATTTTTTAAAACAAAAAGACCCGATTCTAATTCAGAATCGGGTCTTTTTTGTTGGTACTATTCTAGGTTTATTAAGAACCTAAAGCTTCTTGAATTTTAGCTTCCAATTCTGGACCTCTAAGTTCGGTAGCAATAATTTTTCCATCGCGGTCAACCAATACAGTGTACGGTATTCCTTGAAAACCGAAATCTTTGATTACTTCAGTATCCCAACCTTTAAGGTCACTTACATGGTTTTCCCAAATAAGGCCATCAGTTTCGATAGCTGTTTTCCAATCTAAAGCAGCGCTTTGTTGCTGTGGCAATCCATCAAGAGATACACTAAAGATATCGAAACCTTGAGCGCTGTACTTATTGTAAAGTTCCACTAAGAAAGGGTTTTGAGCGCGGCAAGGCTTACACCAGGCAGCCCAAAAATCAACTAATACTACTTTACCACGTAAATCAGATAGGTTGTGAGTTACTTCGTTAAGATCGTTCAATGATATTTCTGGAACCATGCTTCCGGGCTGTACATTTTCTTTCACGCGCTCCATGGCTTCTTGAGCAGCAATGTTTTCTTTAAGCTGCACTATGCTCTTGTTAAAGCTAATAGTATGGGCCAATGTGGGGTAGGTAATCTGCAGAGCAGAATCTACCGCGAAGAAATACTTAGAGTCTTTTTGTGGAGAGATGATTGGCATATTTCCAAAAGACTGAGAAAACACTAAAAGGTTAGCAATGCTTCCAAGGTTTTCGTCCATCAATGCTTTGTAGGTAGCATTGGCATTTTCGATAATACCCATAAAAGCCGTATCCAATTTAGTTTTTCTGATTTCATAATCTGGCTCCATTTTGATTGCTTCATTGATAGTGTTCAGGCTATCAATTTGAGCAAAAGCGGCCATTCTTATATCAGTAATAGTTTGAATGCGCTCGCACTCTTCACTACCTCTTATTACAAATTCTGGTTTTTCTGCCGAACCATTCAAATCAACTTCTATTTGATCATTGGGCATAATGAATAAAGGCACGGTATAACCTTCGGCTACTGCCAACAAAATAAACAGGTTGGAATCCGTTTGCATTGTCCAGCTAAACTTTCCATCGGTCACTTGAATCGTGTCAATAGGTTCAGAACCCCCGGGCATTAGGCTCATTACCGCTATTTCGGTAACATCTGTGCTGGTGATTCCGGATATGGTGGTGCCTTCTGAGCTACAGGCGCCAAGTAGAGTTGCAATGGCAACTATGGCCATTAGTTTATTCATTTTCATGGGGATTATTGATTTATTTATCTAATTCTTGTTGTACTAATTTACTAGCCATTTTGGGGTCAGCTTTGCCACGGCTTAGTTTCATCACTTCGCCCATAAATAGGCCAAGCAATCCTTTTTTACCTGATTTGTATTCAGCCACCTTATCAGGATATTGGGCCAAAGCTTTTTCTACCAACTCCAATAATGCCGAGCTATCACTTTCTTGTATCAGGTTCAATGATTTGGCTAAAGACTCTGGGTCTTCATTTGGTTTTTCGAGTAATGCCTTAAATAGTTCACCATTAGCAGCAGTGTTACTCACGGTTCCTTTTTCTACCAGGCTGATAAGATTGGCAATCGTTTGAGCCGCAATAGGAAATTCAGATATCGAAATAGCCTTATCGTTTAGATATGATTTTACACTTCCCATTAGCCAGTTGGCCGCAGCCTTCTGATTATTGCTATGAGCAATAATATCTTCAAAGTAAAGTGCAATATCCTTGCTTTCTGTTAACAGAGCAGCATCGTATTCACTCAGGCCTAACTTTAGGTATTTAGCCAGAAGCTCGCTTGGCAGAGGAGGTAGTTCGCTTTTTACTCGATCAATGTAATCTTGTTTTACCAATACAGGCTGTAAATCTGGCTCAGGAAAATAACGGTAATCATGCGCATCTTCTTTTGCTCTAAGCAAAACGGTAGCACCCGTACCAGCATCAAAAGTCATAGTTTGTTGTACAACCTGATTGCCCGATTCGTATACTTCGTACTGCCTCTTTATTTCGTAGTCAATTGCCTTTTGCACATTGCGAAAAGAGTTCATGTTCTTTACTTCCACCTTGGTACCAAACTCTTTTTGGCCACGCGGGCGAATAGAAACGTTTACATCACAACGCAAACTTCCTTCCTCCATATTACCATCCGAAATGTCCAAATAGCGAACAAGTTTCCTCACTTCCGAAAGGTAGTTGTAGGCTTCCTGACCATCCTTAAATTCGGGTTCTGTTACTATCTCTAGCAATGGAACACCCGCACGATTAAGGTCGATAAGAGTGTGAAATGGATCAATATCATGGATACTCTTACCACTATCCTCTTCCATGTGGATACGAGTAAGACCAATGTTCTTGGGAGCACCTTGAGCATCTTTTATAGCTACAAAACCTCCTGTGCAAATAGGTGTAGTATCTTGTGTAATTTGATAGCCCTTGGGCATATCTGCATAAAAATAGTTCTTACGTGCGTACTCATTGCGCTCACGAATATTGCATTGGCAAGCAATGCCTAGGCGAACAGCTTTTTCTATTACCTGCTCATTTACCATAGGCAATGTACCAGGATG
The DNA here is from genome assembly GCA_030427785.1 of Bacteroidia bacterium. Lineage (GTDB taxonomy): Bacteria > Bacteroidota > Bacteroidia > Flavobacteriales > Schleiferiaceae > Owenweeksia. The sequence continues at coordinate 8,592 of JAUICR010000105.1, forward strand.
ACCCAGCGAAATAGCGTTGGTTTGTGTGTTAGGCATAGCTCCGTAAGTGGTGCCATCACTGCTATAAGCCTTACTGGCTGTGCTGAGCTGAACGTGAACCTCGAGACCAATGATGGGCTCGTATTTTTTTAAGATTTCTTCCATAGTAAATAGGGGCGCAAAGAAACAAAATTAGAAGTGCAACGCAAAGCACATTTTGTTGGCCTTTTTACACGTTATTTCATTGAAAACTAGGAGAAAGTATTTTCAATTTCGGATAGAAATTTTTGTTTTTCGCCAAATAGGATTCCTACTTTAAGAGGGAGGAAGTAGGTCATTTTTAAGCAATCTGGGTTTAGAGAAAACTTTAACCGTACCCAATCTTTTTCGGTAGTTATGATTGGGAGATTTTTTTCATTTACTAAACTTTCGATGGCCTCAATATCGCTGTTGCTAAAATTGTGATGATCCTTGTATTTTAAATGTTCTACAATGGTAAACTGCCCATTCAGGTATTCCAACATAGGGTTGGGGTTAGCAATTCCCGTTAGTACTATTACTTCCCTTTTTTTGGTATCAATCACTTCTTTTAAATGATTTTGAGGAAATCCATACTCAAGTCTTGAAAAGTACACGGATTGAGATGCTGAAGGTTTTACTTTCAATTTAATTTGCTCAGCTTCTTCTTTGCTTAAGCCATCAGGACATTTGGTAATGACTATACTGTTCGCTCTTTTTTTACCATTGGCGCTTTCGCGCAAATTACCAGCCGGTAACACTAAGTCTTTATAAAAAGGTTGTGAATAGGTAGTCAGCAGAATTTGAAAATCAGGCTTCACATATCGATGCTGAAAAGCATCATCTAAGAGAATCAAATCTACATCCTCAGTGTCTATCAGCGCCTCAATGCCACGCACTCTTTTTTCACTAAGCGCTAATTTTATTTGCGGGAATTTTTGCAACATCTGAAAAGGCTCATCACCAATTTCTAAATGGGAGTGATTTAGGTTGGCTTTTATCAGCCCCTGGGTTTGTCTGCCATAACCACGGCTTACTAAGCCAATGCTTTTATCGCTAAAATTTTCAATTAAAAATTCCGTCATAGGCGTTTTTCCCGTTCCGCCAGTACTAAGATTTCCCACTGATATTAACGGTATTTCAAAACTTTGCGAAGGCAGAATACCTTTATCAAAAGCCCAATTGCGCAAGGCAGTAATTGCTCCGTAAATGATGGAAAATGGATATAAGAGTTTGTGGGGGTTCAAGGCGAGAGACTTTGGGTTAGGTTCTTAATTAAGAGTGTGTGATACGGTCAGTAAATTTTAGTTAGACCAATATTGATGGTAGCGATCGTATTTAAAGACAAGTGTATTTGGTTTGCGGATATGTATCGAACATCTTTAGAATGGTTGGTATATTATCTGGTCGTTGGTGGGTAACAAGTAAGCATTAGCTTTATTTCTTGTTTTCAAGAAAGTCTCCAATAATATTATGTGTTTCAGGTTTCAAATGTCCAAAACCTGGCATTGAAGGATGAAAGGTTTTTAAGATATTTATTGTCGTTTTGTTTTTTGTTATTTGAGCTTGTGCAAATCCTTTTTTATTTAGCGATTTTGAATAGTTCAATTCCCCATCAACGGTCTTTACAACGTAGTCAAAGACATCCTTTCCCCAGCAAATGATATGTGTTGGCTTAAGGATATTTATTAATTCAGTATTTATTTTATGGCTAAGTTCAAGCTGTTCAGAATCGATTTTAACATCTATTTGAGTATCTGACTTTACTAGTCCGTTGATATAATTAGCAAAAGATATTTTTGAAACAAATGAATCAATTTTTCCCTTGACACCCTGATCGGAGTTTTTGCTATAGTTAGAAGATAATTTGTTAGCACCTTTAATAAAATTCCTAAAAGCTTTAGTATACTCTCGTTTTTTATATGTGTACTCTTCCAAAGAATCTGCAAAATGAGTAGGGGAAGACATTCTCTTACTTTCTAATTCAAACTTATCAGATCTGATAGGAATGTTATGTGCGAATACTAAAATTTTCTGTTTGTTTTTTTCATAGTTCAGTCCTACATAAGGATAATAAGATATTTTATTAATACTTTCAAACTGTTTATGAAAGGTCTTGTTGTTTTGGAATTTCATTAAAAAAACATTTTTATCGTTTGGCTAATTTACTATTAGCTATTATACTGGTTGAACTGGTATTGGATTTGTGATTAACTTATAAATTGCTCCACAAGAAACCCCTCAATCTTCTCCACCTCAAAAGGCGAAAACCAATGTATATCACTTTCTCTCCTAAACCAAGTTAGCTGTCGCTTGGCATAACGCCTACTGTTTTTCTTTATTTCTTCTATAGCTGTTGGCAAGTCTATTTCTCCGTCAAAGTACTGGATCAGCTCTTTGTAGCCCACGGTTTGCATGGAATTTTTCTCCCGAAAGGGAAGGAGCTGTTTCACTTCTTCTTCAAGCCCTGCTTCCATCATTTTGTCCACACGTAAGTTTATACGTTCGTATAATTCGGGGCGGGGCAGGTCTAGTCCAATTTTTATAATATTAAATGGACGCTGTGTTTTTTCTCCTTGCCTAAACGAAGTATATGTGTTTCCTGTACTGCGGATTACTTCCAAAGCTCTGATTATCCGCTGTGGATTATGCTGGTCTACTTGGGCAAAGTAATCGGGGTCTTTTTCGTTTAATTCTATTGCTAAGCTTTCCAGTCCTGTTTCTTCCAATTCAGCATTTAGCTGCTTTCGTATTTCTTGTGGAATGCTAGGCATTTTGTCAAATCCATCCGTAAGGATGCGCATGTAAAGTCCACTACCGCCAACGAGTACGGCCGTATCATGTGTTTTGAATATCTCATCCAGCTTGACCAAAGCTTCTTTTTCAAAATCTCCTGCGCTATAATCATCATGTACCGAAAGGTGACCCACCAAGTGGTGTGGCACACGAGCGATTTCTTCAGGTGAAGGTGGTGCTGCCCCAATTTTCAACTCTTTGTAAAACTGCCGGGAGTCAAAAGAAATGATTTCTGTCTGTAGCCATTTGGCCAGTTGAATGGCAACCTCTGTTTTTCCTACGGCAGTGGGGCCGGCTATAAATAGGGCAGTTTTGCTCACAGCTTATTTCCGCAATTTTTACAAAATAAAGCGTCCTGGGCGTGGTTGTCTGTT
>JAUICR010000106.1 GCA_030427785.1 Bacteroidia bacterium
TAAAACTTTCATAAGGTTTAGTTTTTTGCGTCAAAGTATTTTGACACTACAGTATCTAAAGTTTAATTAGTAAGGTCATTGGTAAATTTTGGCAGGTATTTATTTACATGGATATTTTCTGCCTTCAAATCGAACAACAAATTATAGAGACCAAAAAAAGTGCGATTCACATAAATAAAATGACGAGAGCCCCTGTTACCATTCATGTTTCTTAGTTCAGAGTTTTTAGAGTACTGAGCGCCTAGCTCACCCAATTTATCAAAAAAGGTGTCGTTCGAAAAATCAAAATACTCACTTTGAAATGGACGTGTAAATACGGTAAGTAACTCTTTAAAAAGTTCAGTAAAAAAGTCAATTTCTTTAGGAGAATCGTCTGCCCGAAGGATTTCCAATTCGTACAATTTAGCCTTAAACAATGAAGGGTTTTCAAGCACCTCTTTTTGAGCTAATTGAAAATATGGAATGTAGAAATCTTCAGGAATATCCTTGATGCATCCAAAGTCTAATACCATTAACTGTCCTTCATCAGAAACCAAAAAGTTGCCAGGGTGGGGGTCTGCATGAAATTTTTTCAAATGATGTACTTGATACATGTAAAAATCCCAAAGAGCTTGCCCAAGTTTATTTCCCAAAGCCTTATCGGTATTGTTGGCGGTAAACTCTGAGAGATGTTTTCCCTGCATCCAATCCATAGTGATTATTCGTTCAGAAGAAAGCTCTTTGTAATACGCGGGAAATTGTAAGTTTTCAATTTGACCACATGCTTTTGCCATCTTGATACTTTCGCTTACCTCTAGTAGATAATTTGTTTCATCCATCAATTTATCCTCTACCTCCTTAAAATAGACATCAGATCCTGACCCCTTTATGTTAAATAACTTTTTGGCCATAGGTTTTACCATTGCCAAATCACTACCTATGCTTTCAGATACTCCTGGATATTGAATTTTTATGGCTAAAGTTTTTGCACCCAATGTGGCTTTATGAACCTGACCTATGCTAGCGGCATTCACAGCAATTGGGTCAAACGAATCGAAAATGTCATAAGGCGACCTACCAAAATAAGTGTTGAACGTTTTTACAACCAATGCCGCTGATAATGGTGGAACCGAAAATTGTGAAAGAGAGAATTTATCTACATAAGCTTTTGGCAATATGTTTTTTTCCATACTAAGCATTTGAGCTACCTTTAGAGCACTGCCCTTTAGGTTCTTAAGCCCGTCATAGATATCATCCGCATTAGAATCATTCAGTTTTTCTCTAGCTTCTTCTTCATTGGTAGAAAGCTTGTCTTTATAATACTTGAGGTAATTTACACCAACTTTTGCCCCAGTTTGAATAATCTTGGTGGCACGCTGAATTTTAGAAGTAGGTATTTGATCTATAGTTTCCATTAATGAGTTATTATTTTTTCTTTGAAAAGAAATTTACCTAAGTCAAAAACACTGGAAAGGGTAGAGCTGTCTAGTAAGGCAAAACTTGTTGTTATAGATTTTTCAATAAAGACATCCGTTTTTTCAAAATCAGGCGAACTATCATCCAACCAAAACTTGATAGTAAATAATAGTTGGCCCCAAGTCCATTCTACCATGCCTCTATTCTTTACTTTTTCCATTTTTTCATCTTTCAGGTCAATGGTTTCAATTTCAAGCTCTTCAACGAAATGGGCAAATGCTTTTTTTAATTCAGATAAATTGGAAAGTACCTTCAGTTTATTTTTCTGGTTTTCTAAAACAAAAACTACATAGCTGCGGTTAGCCTTCAATACTTCGAAAAAAGTGAAGTAAAAACTCAATAATTTGTTTTGTGCATCAAAATTTTGAAAGGCCTTGTCTTTGTCAAGCAATGATTTTGTATTGTCAAAAAATGCCTTAAATATTTGTTTCTCTACAGAGTCGAATGAACTATAATATTTGTAAAACTCTGACTCAGTAATACCTAAATCTTGAGCGAAGCTGTAAATGCTGCTTGGTTTATGGCCGTGCTCTAATACAAACTTCATGTAGGTGCCAATAATATCAGGCGTTTCTGTTTTCTTTTTTGTCATACGTCACATACTTTGTTTAAATATTTGTAAAAATACTTAAACATTTTTCGATACAAGGTGTTTTGCCAAAGTATTTGTCTATGAGCTGATGTGTTTTAATTCTTGGCAAATTACCCGGGTATTTTGGGTTACTATAAAAGATGAGACTAAACGAAATAAATGCTTTATAGAACAGAAGTAGCAAAACCTTAAAAAATAGAAAACAGTAATACGTTTAGATTTTATCTAACAATAAAGAATGTCTAGGCGACCAGGTAACCAATTGATTCAAAGAATTCTCCGTAGCTTGTTGAGCTTCTGTGTACGGTATTCTGCTACTTTTTATTACTACATGTACAAATAACACTTCAGCTAATTGTAGTTTTGACTGTAAATAAAAGAAGAATGAAAAAGAGAACATTTATTAATGGTTTGGTTATTACCATTACAGCTTTTGTTCTTTATTTGAGTTGTACCAACAGCAATGAAGTTGTGCCCGAGGATGTAAGTGACGAACAACCTTTGGCCTATGTAGGGAGCGCTACCTGCCAAGGTTGCCATACAGAGGCATTTGATAAATGGGAAGAATCACATCATTACCATGCCATGGAAGTGCCAAATTCCAAAAGTGTTTTAGGAGATTTTAACAATACTACTTTCGAAGCGGATGGCCTGAAAAATGAGTTTTTTATAAGTGGCAATGATTATATGGTAGCTGTTGAGAACAATGGACAACGAGATACCTTTAAAATAAAATACACTTTTGGTTACACGCCTTTGCAGAATTATTTGGTAGAAACTGAAGGAGGAAAAATTCAAACCTTACGTGCCACTTGGGATACCGAAAAAGGGATATGGTACAATCAGTTTCCGGGTGAAGTGTTTGACAAGAATGATTGGTTTTACTTTACCAATCAAAGTGCCAACTGGAATGGCATGTGTGCCTCCTGCCACTCTACAGATGTCAGCAAGAATTTTGACCCTTCCAGTCAAACCTATAATACCACCTTTAGCGAAATTACCGTAGGCTGCGAAAGTTGTCATGGTAAGGGTAGCAAGCATGTGTCCATTGCAGAGGCCGGAGGTTATAATTCTGCAAATTCGGGTTTCGAGAAAATTGGAAAAAGCAATGTAGAATTTGTTGATATGTGTGGGGCGTGCCATTCTCGAAGAGGCCAGTATTACGAAAACGTACAGCCGGGTGCAGATTATCATGAGGCCTATAATATTGCCTGGCTCTCTGATAGAAATTACCATGTAGATGGACAGATTGATGATGAGGATTATGTGTTGGGCTCTTTTTTATCGAGTAAAATGTACAAGCATAAAGTGAATTGTGCTGACTGCCATGATGTGCATACTACCAAGCTTAAGCTTCAGGGCAACGCACTTTGTATGCAATGCCACGAGCCTGAATATAATAGTAAGAAGCATCACTTTCATGAGCTTAACACCGAAAGTGCTAATTGTGTAAGCTGCCACATGACAGGGAAACATTATATGGGAAATGACTTTAGGCGTGATCATAGTTTTCGTATTCCGCGGCCAGACCAAAGTGCAAAATACGGTACGCCTAATGCATGTACAGGTTGCCACGGAGATAAAAGTGACGAGTGGGCGGCCAAGCAGGTAGAAACTTGGTATGGTCCAGATAGAGCTCCCCACTTTTCGGATCAATTGCTTAGCGGATGGGTAGATGGAAATTTGAATGATCTGGTGGCTCTAGCCAATGATGATTCTGCTGCTGCCATAGTAAGGGGTACCGCTATTTATTACCTGTCACAATCTAACCTGCCTATGGTGAACGAAAACTTGGCTAGGTGGATGAGCTCCAAAGAGGTACTGGTGCGAAAGGCTGCTCAACAAGCTATTAGAGATTTTCCAAAAGAACAAAGACTATCGTACTCTGTGCCGGCATTAAAAGATAAAAACAGAGGCGTACGGATAGAGGCCGTGATTAATTTAATAGACGCTGAAGATCAAATTTCGGGAGCATATAGAAAGGATTACTCCAAGGCCATGGAAGAGTACATAGCCTATATGAATTATTCCTCAGACTTTCCTGAGGGGCAGACACAGTGGGCTCAGTATCATTATGGCAAAGGAAATTACAGGGCCGCCATTGCTGCTTTTAAAATGGCCTTAAAGATAGATTCGCTAAGAGGAGAACCACGTTTGAATTTGGCTGTGACCTACAATATGATGGGCGATAATGAGAATAGCCTTAAGCAACTGAATAAGCTGGAAACTATAGAGCCTAGCGATAGAATGTACTATTTGCGCGGCCTACTCCTTGCCGAATTAAAAAGAAGTGATGAAGCCGTATTGGATATAGAAAAAGCGATAAAACTTAATCCAAACAATTCTTCTTATTACTATAATCTCGTACTTATTTATAACGAAATGGGTAAAATAAGTAGAGCTAGACTTTGGCTTGAAGAAGGGTTGCATAATTTTCCGGATGACCAACGGTTGGCAAGTTTAAGGGTATATTTTCCTTAAAACCCTTGAGGTTAAATATACCTGAATCTCTGTTCAGTTTTGGCTAAAACAAGAGCAGTAAAATAAATATTGACAGGGTGACCACATTAATTAAGTAGCCATGCGTATTGAGCCATGTATTGGCTTTTTCCATTTTTTCATGCCCTTTTTTACCAAGGGTTAAAAACGTAAATAATGGCACACAAGTAATCAACGCTACCGCTGCGAAAAATGGAATAGCATCGGTAAAACTTTCATTATTTGAGTTTAACAGGTTTCCAATTGTAAACTCCACTGCAATGTCGCCAGGCATAAAAGCTATTAACATAAAACCATAGTAGAATACCCTGGGCAATGAACAATTATGTATGTTGGTAAGCCACTTGGGTTGTTTGGTGATTTTTTTTCGGTTTACAATGGTTTTTACCAAAACATAAAATAGAAACAATACCAGTATGTATTTTAGGATTGGCTTCCCTGAGATTGAGATTTTATGAAAGTGAGTAATTGAGGCCACCGAGTAATAAACATAGGTGGTTGCTACTAATGTACTAACTACAGCCATAAGGTAAACCAACGAACTTCTAATGGCATCTTTTCTAGTAATAAGCAGCATGGCTACTAATATTTGCGGGCCCAGCATTACCGTAAGCGATAATGGGATGATGGATGTTTGTGTCATTTTGAATAGTAAAAGCTATGAGAAAAAAGTTGGATCAATCATTTTCATAAATTTTCAATCTGTTTTCTAACGCAGTAAGCTGATTGCGCAAACTTCGCTCTTTTTCCAAAAGGTTAAATATTACATCGATACCCTCTAAATTGATGTTTAACTCATGATGCAGCCTGATCATTTTTTCGAGATCTTTTATTTGATCTTGATGGATGAATTGCTTTTGTTCAATTACTACAATATTGATTAGGCCAATTTTATTTAAAGCATCAAAAAATGAAATCTCAATTTCATAAAGCGTACAAAGAGTTGCAGTTGGGATAAGTTCCTTTTCAGTCATGTTAGCTTAATTTTTGTAATTCTTTAAACAGTTCTATTTCCTTTTCGCTTAATCCTGTTGGAGTCTTTATATGAAAGGTGATAATAAGGTCTCCAAACTTCCCTTCTTGTTTGTAGATAGGAAACCCTTTTCCTTTTAATTTTACCTTAGTTTCATTCTGAGTTTCTGGTTTGATTTTCAGTTTCACTTTTCCACTAAATGTATCTACGGTAACCTCCCCTCCCAATATAGCTGTGTATAAATCTATATCTACATTGGCGTATAGGTTGTTTCCATCACGCCTGAAAACACTGTGGTTGCTAATGATAAACTTGATATATAAATCGCCATTAGGGCCACCATTTAGGCCTTGGCCACCTTTGCCTTTTATTTTTATTACTTGCCCATTTTCTACCCCTGCCGGAATGGTTAAACGCAGGTTTTTGCCATTTACCGTTAATATTTGTTTTTGAGATGTGTAAACATCTTTCAGGTCAAGGTGCAATTCGGCAGAGAAATCCTGCCCCTTAAATTTTGTTCTGCTGCTTTGCCTTGAAGACGCTCGTCCTCCACCAAACATGGACTCAAAATAATCTGAAAAATCTTGCTCAGAAAATCCTTCACCAGAAAACCCTTGGCTTGACGAGTAACTGTGAGACCTTTGCTGCTGACGAGCTCTTTCTTGCTGCTCGCCTTCTTTCCAGTTCTTCCCATACTGGTCGTATTTCTTGCGTTTTTCAGGATCGCTTAATACCTCATTGGCCTCATTTATCTCCTTGAATTTTTTTTCAGATTCCTTGTCTCCCGGGTTTACATCCGGATGATATTTTCTTGCCATTTTGCGATAAGCGGCCTTTATTTCCTTGTCGGTGGCGGTCTTTGATATACCTAAGGTTTTATAATAATCTATAAACTCCATGAATGATTTTTTAGCTGTTGCGTTGACAATTCTAAGCTTGAATTTGCCGCAATATTTTCTTTACCAAAATATTAAATTCAAGGATAAAACCGGAAGGAGATATAGAATGTTTGAACCCTTTAGTTAAATAAGGATATCAGAGAGCAATTGTCCGAATATTGTTTTTGGCTGACAAGCTCATACAGCACTCAAAAGAATCTGGTTTGCTCGAGGGGCTACTCAAAAAGTAAATTCACTGCGCCTTTCGGTGCTACCGTCACTATAGATATAAATAAGCGGAGTATTGGGCTTAAATGTAGTTTCCCTTCCCATAAAGTCTACAATTTTTACAAGCTCCCTATCTGTGTTAATGGCTAGCTCATCGTCCAAACTTAGTGGGGTAAAACCGTTTTGCTTTAATACGTTGGTGATATCCTTTGAAACATCTCCAGTGCTGGTGCCCAATTGAGCTCCATAATCGTATACCAAGGTGCTGGTACCAGGATTACTGATATTTGGAATAAACACTAAAACAATCGGAAGACCACCGTTTCCATACTTTGAATCGTAGGCGTTGAAAACATCATTAATGTTGGCAAATCCAGGAAAGGTAATATTGTGTTTAGTATCCCATGCACTCAGGTCAGCGCATGTAGAGGCTACTCCAAATGTGTTACCATCTCGTAAAAAACCAAACACCTTCACTTGATTACTTCCCTGGCCAAAATCTTTCCAAACTTGTTGAATTTCTGGGGCCACATTATTACATATACTACACCATGAGGCGCTAAATTCAATTACTACAGCATTTCCTGCAGCCAACTCTGTATGCATAGTGTAGGAGTTATTATCGCATGTAGTTTTGGTCCAGTTCGGAACCTGCGCGAAGCTCGAAATTGAACCTAATAGGATGGCCACAGCAAAAAGTGTTTTAGTATAGGACATGGACTTTGGTATTAAATAGAAGCGTGAAATTAACGGATGATCATTTTCTGAAATGTCTTGCACCTGCCATTTCTTATATTTTTCAGATTTAATACCTAAAAATTTTCCAATTCTAAGGGCTGCTTTATCTCAACGTAAATTCTAATATGTATAGTTCGTTCCACAGTTTCCACTAATGTGAATGCACTGATAATGTGGATTACAAATTGGGTATATCTTCATTGCTATCAAATTCATAAAGTCGTTTTGCTTCTTCCTCTTTGTACTTAGTTACTTGAGCCAAGGCATCAGGTACCACATCGCTAGAGATTATTACTAAGGAGCCTTTTTTGGCATTTTTAATAGCAAAGTCAATGGCTTCTTTTTCCGAAGGGATTACGGTAACCTTCTTCTTAGGGTCAATTTGATGAATGCCAGATAGAATCATATCGATTAGCTCCTGCTCAGTTTTTCCCCTTAAGTTTTTGTCCTGGCGAATAATGATTTCATCAAACATTTCTGCCGCAATACGGCCAATGTCTTTGTTGTCTTCAAGTCTCCTATCTCCAATACCCGCTATGATACCTACTTTGGGGTGTTCGTCCATTTTTTGTAGCATATTGTGCAGTGCACGCAGTCCGGCCGAATTGTGGGCATAATCCAGTAACACATTAAAGTTCTTAAACTCAAACATATTAAGGCGACCAGGTGTTTGGCCCGGAGATGGGATAAATGACTCCAAGGCTACTTTTATATCTTCTAAGGCTATGCCTCGTACATAAGCTGTAAGTACCGCTGGCAAAACGTTTTGAATCATAAAGGTTGCCTTTCCACCATAGGTTAATGGCACATTCACAGCTTTAATCACACGCATTTTCCACTCGCCACGGCAAATGGTTATATAGCCATTTTCATATACTGCTGACAATCCACCTACCTTGGCCATCGATTTTATATGCGGATTTTCTTCATTCATGCTAAAAAGTGCCACATTGGATGTTACATTTTTTCGCATATCATATACATTGTCATCATCCGCATTCAAAATTGCATAGCCTTCTTTTCTTACTGTTTCGGGTATTACGCCTTTTACTTTGGCCAGTTGCTCTATCGTGTGAATCCCTTTTAAACCCAAATGATCAGCGGCTACATTTGTAACTATACCCACATCGCAACTATGAAAACCAAGACCTGCACGGAGCAATCCTCCTCGGGCACATTCCAGTACGGCCATATTTACAGTAGGGTCTTTTAGTACAAACTCTGCACTGGCGGGGCCGGTGCAGTCACCTTTCATCAGTAGTCTATTTTGTATATACACACCATCAGAAGTAGTGTAGCCTACTTTAAATCCCTTCAGGCGCATAATATGAGCTATTAGTCGGGTGGTGGTGGTTTTACCGTTGGTTCCGGTAACGGCTACAATAGGTATACGGCTTTCTGTGCCAGGTGGGTACATCATATCTATCACGTGGGCGGCTACATTGCGAGGCAAGCCTTCGGCAGGGGCAAGGTGCATTCTAAATCCAGGCCCTGCATTTACCTCCAATACAGCTCCACCAGTTTCGGGCAATGGCGTACTGATATCAGTGGTCATGATATCTATTCCGCAGATATCCAAACCTATAATACGAGCAATTCGTTCGGCCATAAATACATTGTAAGGATGCACTATATCGGTCACATCAGTAGAGGTGCCGCCTGTGCTGAGGTTAGCCGTGTCTTTAAGGTTGAGCCACTCGCCAGCAGGCACTACTGAGTCAAGAGTAAGGCCCTTGTCTTCCAATATTCCTTTAGTCATATTGTCTATCGTAATCTGCGTCAGCACTTTTTCATGCCCATAACCTCTGCGTGGGTCGCTGTTGGTTTCGTCAATAAGTTGTTGAACGGTTTGCTTTCCATCGCCCATTACACCAGCAGGAGTGCGCTTGGCAGCTGCCACCAGTTTATAGTCAATCACTAGCAGTCGAAAATCTTCGCCTACAATATATCGCTCTACAATTACCGATCGCGAAACTTCTTTAGCCGCAGCAAATGCTTCTACAGCATCTTCCCAATTATTGATATTGGCGGTAATGCCTCTTCCGTGATTTCCATTAATAGGCTTTATCACAATGGGATAACCAATGTATTTAATCGTGTCTTTTAGTCCTTCTTCCGTACGTACAATATCTCCTTTAGGTACGGGCACTTCGGCTTGTTCCAGCAAGTATTTGGTGTCCTCTTTATCTCCAGCTAAATCAACTGCAATGTTGCTTGTATTGCTAGTTACAGTGGCCTGTATACGTTTTTGATTCATACCATAGCCCAATTGGCACAGTGAGTATTTATTAAGCCTAATCCAAGGTATTCCTCTGGCCGCAGCCTCCTCTACTATACTCCCTGTACTTGGCCCCAGTCGTTCGGACTCTCGTATCTCACGCATCCGTTGGATATCATCCTCCAAATTGTACTCTTCGTTGTTTACCAATGCTTGAGCAATATCAACAGAAACCTTAGCTGCAAAGCGACCTACTCTTTCTTCCATGTACGCGAATACCACATTGTAAACGCCATCTTCTCCAAATCCCCGAGTTCGGCCAAACCCTACATCCATACCCGCCAGTGTTTGTATTTCGAGTGCGATATGCTCTACCACGTGGCCCATCCAGGTGCCTTGTTCTACACGGCTAAAAAAACCACCGGCTACTCCCTCCGAACATCTGTGGCTATACATAGTAGGAAACATAGCTTTTAGCCGTTCTAAAAAACCGTCAATTTTATCGGTAGGTTTTTGCTCCAAATCCTCAAGGTCCAGCACCATTACAATTAATTTATGACGTCTTACAGACCAATAGTTGGGGCCGCGCATGGCGTTAATTTCTCGAATCTTCATATGGTATTTGATTTTATACGGTTCGGTGAGTTTTCAGCTGCTTGAAAAGTAACTAATTTTTTATAGGAAATTAAAAGTAGTTTTGGCGGCTTCAAATAAAATGAAGAAGCCAATAATATGAGCGTTAAGGGAACATTAATCCCCATAGGAGGGAATGAGGATAAAGGCTTAGTGCCACCTAAGGGCTATTCGCTCGATTTTGTAGGGGGTAGCATTCTAAGTCATGTGGTGCGCGAAGCAGGAGGACCCAATGCAAATATTTTGGTGGTGCCTACCGCTAGCAGCATACCATTAGAGGTGGTAGAGGGGTATTTGCAAGGATTTGCAAAACTTGGTTGTACCAATATACATGTGGCAGACATAAGAAAGCGCGCGCAAAGTGAATCGAAAGAAATGCTTCAGCTTTTTGCAGAGGCTGATGCCGTAATGTTTTCGGGAGGCGACCAAAGTAAAATAGTAACCAAGATAGGAGGTACGGCTATCCATAAGCTACTTGCTGAAAGGTATACAAATGAAAACTTTGTAATAGCCGGAACCAGTGCGGGTGCCATGGCTATGAGCAAAGAGATGGTAGCAGGAGGAAGCAGCACAGAATCACTGTATAAGGGTGCTGTGAAAATGCGTAAAGGAATGGACTTCATCTCCGATTTGGTAATAGACACACACTTTATTAGACGTGGCCGATTTGGCCGTATGGCCGAAGCTATGGCCATACATACCAATCTGCTGGGAGTAGGCTTGGCAGAGGATACAGGTCTTATTATTAAAAATGGAAATGAGTTTTCAGTTATAGGTTCGGGTATGGTGATTTTATTTGACCCAAGCCAACTTACCCATAACAGCCATAGTGTGCTGCCAGAAGGTACACCTATTAGCATGAGCAATCTTAGGGTTCATATTTTAGCAAATAGCGACCACTTTAAAATTGACAATCGAAAAATTGAAATTTCGCCTTTGGAGGCTGGTTTTATTTAAGGAGTTTTATAAATCTCCACCAACTCCAGCCCTGAGCTGGATTTGGCTGCCCGGTACATGCCGTCTGTATTAAATGGCAGCGATACATTTCCTTTCGAATCTACCGCTACCAAACCTCCGTCACCTTTTATTTTCATTAGCCTATTGTGCACCACCTCATGGCAGGCATCCTCTAGAGATAAACCTTTGTATTCCATCAAACAGCTCACGTCATAAGCTACAACAGCGCGTAGAAAGTACTCGCCACTACCCGTACACGATACTGCACAAGTAGTATTGTTAGCATAGTTACCCGAACCAATAATCGGGCTATCACCCACACGGCCAAATTTCTTATTGGTCATACCACCAGTACTTGTGGCTGCTGCTACATTGCCATTTACATCACAAGCCACAGCCCCCACTGTACCGTACTTCTTTTCGTTGAGAGGCGAGTGATCCAGCTGCGTAACATTATTTTTTATGGCTTCCTGCAATTGCTGAAAGCGCAATTCGTCATAAAAATAGGCATCCTCTTCAAAGGCGATATTTTGTGTCTTGGCAAATGCTTCTGCCCCAGCCCCCATCAGCAGCACGT